>JAOPUQ010000319.1 GCA_025963425.1 Modestobacter sp.
GAGCAGCGTCTGCAGGGCCCGCTGCACCAGCCGCTCGCTCGGCACGTCGAGTGAGCTGTTGGCCTCGTCGAGCACCAGCACCGCCGGGGCGGCCAGGAACGCCCGGGCGAAGCTGACCAGTTGCCGCTGCCCGGCCGACAACCGGCCGCCGCGCTTGCGGACGTCGGTGTCGTAGCCCTCCGGCAGCGCCTCGATGAAGGTGTGCGCGCCGATCGCCCGGGCCGCCGCCTCCACCTCCGCCCGGCCGGCGTCGGGGCGGCCGAAGCAGATGTTCTCCGCGATCGACCCGGAGAACAGGAAGCTCTCCTGGGTCACCATGACCACCGCGCGGCGCAGGTCGGCGTCGGCGAGCCGGTCCAGCGGCACGCCGTCCAGCCGCACCTGGCCCGCCTCGGGGTCGTAGAAGCGCGCGGCGAGCCGGGCCAGCGTGGACTTGCCCGCCCCGGTCGCCCCGACGAGGGCCACCGTCTGCCCGGCGGGGATGGTCAGGTTCAGGTGCGGGAGCACGGTGGCCGCGCCGTAGCCGAACCGGACGCCGTCGAACACCAGCTCGCCGGCGGCCGTCCCCGGGCCCGAGGGCAGCGGGACCGGGTCGGCCGGCTCGGCGAGCACCGACCGCTCCTCCAGCACCCCGGACAGCTTCTCCAGCGCGGCGCTGGCCGACTGGTAGCTGCTGTAGAACATCGCGATGTCCTGCAGCGGGTCGAAGAAGCGGCGCAGGTAGAGCAGGAAGGACACCAGGACGCCGACGGCCAGATCGCCGTCCATCACCCGCAGCGCGCCGTAACCGAGCACCGCCACGGTGACCAGGTTGCCGATCATGGTGACCAGCGGCACGAAGACCGCGACCAGCCAGAACGCCCGGTGGTGGGCGCGGCGGTTGTCCTCGTTGAGCTGGGCGTACAGCTCGTCGTTGCGCGGCTCCCGGCGGAACGCCTGCACGGCCCGCATGCCGCCCATGGTCTCGGTGAACTGGACGATGAGCGCCGCGATCGTCTGCCGGGTGCGCCGGTAGGCGATCGTGGAGTTGCGCTGGAACCAGCGGCTGAGCAGGTACAGCAGCGGGAAGCCCAGCAGCGCGACCAGGCCCAGCGGCGGGTCGAGCACCACGAGGACGACGCCGATGGTGAGCACGCTGAACAGGGCGGTGAGCAGGCCGTCCAGGCCCTCGTCGAGCAGCTCGGCCAGGGCCTCGACGTCGCTGGTCAGCCGGCTGATCGTCTTGCCCGAGGTGTACCGCTCGTGGAAGGACAGCGAGAGCTGCTGCACGTGGGCGAACACCCGGCGGCGCAGCGCCAGCAGCACCGCCTGCCCGACCCGGCCGGAGCCGACCAGGAACCGGTAGCGCAGCCCGGTGTCGGTCAGCGCCGCCGCCACCATCGCCCCGGTCGTCCAGACCAGCGGCCATGGATCCGCCCGCCCGCCCGAGCCGTCCAGCAGCGCCGGGACCGCGACGTCGATGCCGACCCCGATCAGGAACGGCCCGGCCAGCCAGGCCAGGTTCTGCACCAGGATCACCGACAGCAGCACCCACAACGCCCGGCGGTGCGGGCGCAGCAGCTCTCCGAGCAGCCGTCGGGAGCGGCCGCGCAGGAAGGAGCTGGCCGAGGCGGAGAGGTCGTCGTCGTCCTCGGTGGCCACGCCGCGCCAGCCGGCGGAGGTGTCGGGCGGGGTGGGCCCGGACGGCGCAGCGGGGCCCGGCGGCGGCGTGGTGCTCACCGGCTGCCCACCTCGCTCAGGTCGTTCGGGTTCCCCGCGCCGCCCAGCTCGGATCCCGAGGACAGCAGCTCGCGGTAGGCGGGGACCTCGGCCAGCAGGTCGGTGTGCCGGCCGACGGCGGTGATCCGCCCGCCCTCCAGCAGCGCCACCCGGTCGGCGAGCAGCACCGTGGAGGCGCGGTGGGCCACCACCAGCGCGGTGGTCTCGGCCAGCACGTCGCGCAGCGCCCGCTCCACCAGCGCCTCGGTGTGCACGTCCAGCGCGGAGAGCGGGTCGTCGAGCACCAGCACCGAGGGCCGGCCCAGGACCGCGCGGGCGAGCGCCAGCCGCTGGCGCTGGCCACCGGACAGCGACAGCCCCTGCTCGCCGATCCGGGTGTCCAGCCCCCACGGCAGGTCGTGCACGAACTCGGCCTGGGCCACCCGCAGCGCCTCGGCGACCTCGTCGTCGCCGGCGTCGGGCCGGCCCAGCGTCAGGTTCTCCCGGACGCTCATCGAGAACAGCGTCGCGTCCTCGAAGGCGGTGGCCACCACGCCGCGCAGCTGCGTCAGCGGCAGGTCGCGGACGTCGTGCCCGTCGAGGGTCACCCGTCCGCCGGTGACGTCGAGCAACCGGCTGACCAGGGCGGTCAGGGTGGTCTTGCCCGAACCGGTCGCCCCGACCAGGGCGACGGTCTCACCGGGGGCGACGTCGAGGTCGACGCCGTCCAGGATCGGCGCCCCCGCCCCGGGGAAGCGGAAGCCGGCCGACTCGAAGCGCAGCCTGGCCGGGGTGCCGACCTGCTGGGGGCGCACGCCGGGGGAGTCGGTCACCGTGAGCGGGGCGTCCAGCAGCTCACCGATGCGGTCGCAGGCGCTGGCGGTCTCCTGGGCCTGGGCGAGCAGGAAGCCCAGCGACAGGATCGGCCACAGCAGCACGGTGAACAGCGCGACGAAGCCGACCAGGCCGCCCACGGTCAGCGCGCCGCTGCCCACCGCCAGCGAGCCGCCGACCAGCACGACCGCCAGCGTGATCTGCGGATGGAACTCGAACAGGCACCAGATCTGGGCCAGCGTGCGCACCTTGACCAGCTGCACGTCCCGCAGCCGGAGGGCGTCGCGGTCGTAGCGGCCGAACACCAGCCGGCTGCGGCCCAGCGACTTCACCACCCGGATGCCCTGCACGACCTCCTCGATGTCGGTGGCCAGCTCGCCCTGCCCGTCCTGCGCCAGCCGGGACTGCGCGTTGTAGCGCTTCTCCCAGCGCAGCCCGAACACCGTCAGCGGGACGCTGGTGACCAGCACCGCGACGCCCAGCGGCCAGTAGGTGACCACCAGCAGGACGCCGACGACGGCGCAGGTGATCAGGTTGACCACGAGGAAGACCGCGCCGAAGCCCACGAAGCGCCGGATCGTGGCCACGTCGGTGGTCGCGCGGGACAGCAGCTGACCGGAGGACCAGCCCTCGTGGAAGGCGATCGGCAGGCGCTGCAGCCCCTGGTAGAGGGTGTCGCGCAGGTCCCGCTCGATCTGCAGGCTGCTGATGTTCATCGCCCAGCGGCGCAGGAAGAACAGCGCGGCCTCGGCCAGGCCGAAGCCGAGGGCCAGGGCGAGCAGCGGGACCAGGCCGGCGCGGTCGCCGTCGGCGATCGGCCCGTCGACCACCGCCCGGGTGACCAGGGGGATGACCAGCTGGGTGAGCGTGGCCAGCAGCGCGGCGGTGAAGGTCAGCGCGATGAGGCCACGGTAGGGGCGGGCGAACGGCCACAGCCGGGCCAGCGCCGACAGCCGGCCCCGGGTCGTCTCCAGCGGCGCGTCATCGGTCATCGCCCGGTCAGGCTAGGACGGGGTGCTGACCCGCCCCAAACGATTTACGCCGAGGGCGAGGACGCCCGGCTCAGCGGTGCCGGCGGACCCCGAAGACGATGTCCTCCCAGGCCGGGATGCGGGCCCGCGGGTCCTCCATCTCGCCGTCGCCGAGCTTGCCCAGCACCACGGTGTCGCGGGTGGCCAGGTCGTCGTCCACGCCGTCCGCCCCCGCCAGCAGGATGTCGACCGGGTTGCCGTCGGCCGGGACGACGTTGCGCACGTCCTCGTCGGCGTCCTCGATCTCCTCCACGGCGAGGTCGTCGGCGTCGGTGAGCTCGTCGGCGTTCGCCGGGTCGGACCCACCGCGGACGACCGAGATCGGCCGCCCCGGGTCGGCCGCCGGCGTGCCGGCCGGGACGTCGGGGACCACGCGCACCAGCCGGGTGCCCTCGGCGAAGTCCATGGTGGTGGCGTCGATCGGGGTGACGGTCTTGGCCGGCAGGTCGTAGCTCCAGCGGGTGGTGCCCGACTTGTGGCCGGCGCGCCAGGCGGCGCGCACCTGCCAGGTGCCGTCCTCGTTGCGGTGGGCGTCCCAGCGGACGGCGTCCAGGTCGGCGCCCAGCAGCCGCAGGCGCTCGGACATGAACTGCTCCAGCGGCACCGACGGCGTCCCCTCGGACAGCCGCACGCGGGCGTCGCGGGCCTGGTCGGCCACCCGCTCGCGCTCCTGCAGGACCGGGTGCGCGAAGCGCATGATCCGCTCGACGGAGGTACCCGAGGAGTGGGCGACCTGCTCGGGGGTCTCCCCGGCGCGGATGCGGGCCTGGATGACCCGGGGCGGCAGCGAGTTGACCTCGATCTCGATCTGGGCGACCCGGTGGGCGTCGCCCCGCGCCGCGGCCCGGAGCCGGTCGTCGATGGGGACCATGAACCGCTCGGCTGCGTCGCCGGAGTCGGGCCCGTCCGGGGCCAGCACCAGGTGCTTGCCGTCGTCGGAGAGCGCCACGAGGCGCAAGGAGCGCATGAGGGACGTCCTCCAGCTGGATCGGGAAGGTCCGGGGGAGCGGGCCTGTCCCGCGAGGCTATCTGCGTCGCACGCGCCCCACGCGCAGACACGCCCGGTCGGCGCGTCGGCTCGACAAGCCTCGTCCCGGCACCTTCGACCCTGCGTGAGCAGCCGGTCGCGCAGCGCTCGACCGTCCAGGAAATGGCCATTTCTGCGGGGGCGTCCCGGCCGGGGTCATGCGGAGGAAACACCCAGCGGGCATGGTGGGTCAGACGTCCGGGCCGGCGCCGCGCCGCCGGAGGAGGAGGGTGCGCCCGTGTGTGGCATCTCGGGTGAGGTCCGGTTCGACGGCGGGGTCGCCGACCTGGCGGCCGTCAGCGCCATGTGCGACCAGCTGGCCCGGCGGGGGCCGGACGGCTCCGGCGGGTGGCAGTCGGGCCCGGTGGCCCTCGGTCACCGCCGGTTGAAGATCATCGACCTCACGGACGCCGGCGCGCAGCCCATGGTGGACGCCGAGCTCGGGCTGACGATGGTCTTCAACGGGATCATCTACAACTACAAGGAGCTGCGCGCCGAGCTGCAGGCCGCCGGCTACCGGTTCTTCTCCACCTCCGACACCGAGGTGGTGCTCAAGGCCTACCACCGCTGGGGCGCGGCCTGCGTCGAGCGCTTCCTGGGGATGTTCGCCTTCGTCGTCGCGGAGCGGGACACCGGCCGGGTGGTGCTGGGCCGCGACCGGCTGGGCATCAAGCCGCTGTACGTCACGCGCGGGCCGGGCCGGGTGCGCTTCGCCTCCTCGCTGCCGGCCCTGGTGCGGGCGGGCGGGGTGGACACCAGCATCGACCCGGTCGCCCTGCACCACTACATGTCCTTCCACTCCGTCGTCCCGGCGCCGCGCACGATCCTGGCCGGGGTCGGGAAGCTGCCGCCGGCGACGGTGCGCACCTACGAGCCCGACGGCCGGGAGTCCGACTGGGAGTACTGGCGCCCGGTGCACGAGCGGCGCGCGGACCTCGCCGACCTGCACCCGGTGGAGTGGCAGGAGCGGGTGCTCGAGTCGCTGCGGGTCGCCGTCCGCCGCCGGATGGTCTCCGACGTCCCGGTCGGCGTGCTGCTGTCCGGCGGCCTGGACTCCAGCCTCGTCGTCGGCCTGCTGGCCGAGGAGGGGCAGCGCGACCTGGCCACCTTCTCGATCGGCTTCGAGGCGGTGGGGGAACGCTCCGGCGACGAGTTCGCCTACTCCGACGTCGTCGCCGAGGCCTTCGGCACCGACCACCACCGGCTGCTGGTGCCCACCGCCGACGTGCACGCCGGGCTGGACGGCGCGGTCGCGGCGATGAGCGAGCCGATGGTCAGCCACGACTGCGTGGCCTTCTACCTGCTCGGCCAGCAGGTCAGCCAGCACGTGAAGGTCGTGCAGAGCGGGCAGGGCGCCGACGAGGTGCTGGCCGGCTACGACTGGTACCCGCCGCTGGACGACGTGCCGGTCGACCGCGCCGTCGACGCCTACACCAGCGTGTTCGTCGACCGGCCGCACGCGGAGCTGGCCCGGATCCTTGGCAACGGCTGGATGGTCACCGACGACGTGAGCCGGGCCTTCGTGGCCGACCACTTCGCCCGCCCGGGCGCGGACACCACGCTGGACCGGGCGCTGCGGCTGGACTCGACGATCATGCTCGTCGACGACCCGGTCAAGCGGGTGGACAACATGACGATGGCCTGGGGGCTGGAGGCCCGGGTGCCGTTCCTGGACCACGAGTTCGTGGAGCTCGTGGCCGCCGTCCCGCCGGAGCTGAAGCTGGCGCAGGGCGGCAAGGGCGTGCTCAAGGAAGCCGCCCGCAAGGTCATCCCGGCACACGTGATCGACCGGCCGAAGGGCTACTTCCCGGTACCGGCGATCATCGACCTGCAGGGGGAGTACCTGGAGACGGTGCGTGCGGCGCTGCACGCACCCGAGGCGCGCGAGCGCGGCCTGTTCCGCACCGACTACACCGACCGGCTGCTGGCCGACCCGAACACCGCCCGCACCACACTGGGGTCCAACCAGCTGTGGCAGGTCGGGCTCCTCGAGCTGTGGCTGCAGCGGCACGGCATCCGCTGAGCCCTCCCGGGCGTGCCTCCCGACGTCGCGGGTCACGCCGCCGCTCCCAGCCGGTCCACATCCCCGGCGCCCTGCCGAGAACTGACGTGTCCTGCGTCCCCTAGGAGGTGACATGACCGACGCCCTGCGCCGTGCCGGCCTGCCCACCGGAGTCCGTCTCGCCATCGCCGAGATCGCCGGTGCCTCCGGTGCCTGGTGCCCGGCCCTCGCCCCCAGCGGCGACCGGGTCGCCTTCGTCTCCGACCGCTCCGGGCTGCCCCGCCTGGAGGTGGCCACCCTCGACCAGCAGACCCCGCCCGCGGTGCTCTCCGGCCCCGACGAGGAGGTCGTCTCGGTCGCCTGGTCCCCGGACGGGGAGTGGCTGGCCTACCTGGTGAGCCCCGGCGGATCGATCTGCGCGCAGCTGTTCGCCGTCCGCCCGGACGGCACCGACCGTCACCTGGTGGCCGGCGGCGACCCGCGGGCCACCGTCTTCGCCGGCGGCTGGACCGCCCTCCCGGGCCACTACGTGTGCTCCATCGCCCCCGGTGACGGGCCGGACGCCGACGTGGTGCTGGTCGACGTGGTCAGCGGCGCGCAGCGGACGCTGGCCACCGGCGGCTTCCTCGCCGTCACCTCGGTGGAAGCCGGGGAGCAGCGGGTGCTGGCCCGCCGGGGCCCCCGCGGGCACCGGCACATCGTGGTCATCGACGTGGCGACCGGGGTGCAGCGCCGGGTGCTGCCCCTCGGCGCACCCGGGGGCGCCGCCTCCGAGGACGGCCGCTTCGGGCCCGACGGCCGCTCGGTCTATCTGCGCGCGGCCCTGCCCGGGCTGCCCGGTAGCGACCGCGCCGGGCTGGTCTGCGTCCCGCTCGACGCCGTCGGGGTGCCGGGGCAGGGCCGGGTGCTCGTCGCCCGGCCGGATGCCGACCTGGAGGCCTACGCCCTGCGGGCCGACGGCACCACGGTCTGCGTCTGGAACGTCGACGGGGTCACCGAGCTCGAGGTGCGGGACCTGGCCTCCGGGGCACTGGTGTGCGCCGTCCCGCTGCCGCAGCCGGTGATGCCGGGCTGGTCGCTGACCGCCGACGGCACGGCCCTGCTGGCCGAGCTGACCGGCCCGTCGGTGCCGCGCTCGCTGTGGCTGGTGCCGCTGGACGGCGACGGCGCGGACGGTGCCGCCCCCTTGCCCTCCGCGCCGCACCGGCCCGACCCACACCTGCTGGCCACCCCGGTGCGCTGTCACTACGCCGTCGACGACGGTCTCGAGCTCGAGGGCTGGCTCTACACGCCGCGGGACGTGCGCGGACCCAACCGGACCGTGGTGAGCTTCCACGGCGGCCCGGAGGGGCAGGAGCGGCCCGCGTACTCCCCGATCGCCCAGTCGCTGGTCGCCGCCGGGCTCACCGTCTTCGCGCCGAACGTGCGTGGCTCGGGTGGCCGCGGCCGGGCGTTCATGTCCGCCGACGACGGCGCGGCCCGGGAGGCATCCTTCGCCGACGTGCCGGCCACCGTCCGGTACCTGGTCGAGGCGGGCATCGCCCTGCCCGGACAGGTGGGTGCGCACGGCTGGTCCTACGGCGGCTACCTCACCCTGGTGGCGCTGACCCGCTGGCCGGACCTGTTCGCCGCCGGCGCGACGCTGGCCGGGATGAGCGACCTGCGGACCTTCTTCGCCGGCACCGAGCCGTGGATGGCCGCGGCCTCGGTGACCGAGTACGGCGACCCGGTGGCCGACCGCGACATGCTCGCGGCGATCTCCCCGATGACCGCCCTGGACCGGCTCCGCTCGCCCGTCCTGCTGGCCCACGGCGACCGGGACACCAACGTCCCGGTGCTGGAGTCGGTGCAGGCACACCAGGAGCTCTCCGCGCTCGGCGCGCCGGTGGACCTGCTGCTGCTGCCCGGCGAGGGTCACACGGTCGTGGGACGGGACAACCTTCTGGAGCTGACCGAGCGGGTCACCGAGTGGTTCGATCGGTGGTTGTGAGGCTCCGATGACCGACACCGCAGGTGTCTTCGCCCGCTATCCCGCCTCGTCCGGCGACGAGGCGGTCGGGCCCGACGGCGTGCTGCGGAGCGGCTACGAGCCGGTCGCCCGGGCGCTCGACGAGCTGGGCGGCGTCGGTCTGGCCGCGGTGGTCGGGGAGATCGCCCGGGAGCGGCGGACCCGGGGGGTGGTCTTCGGCACCTTCGTCGACGGCCGGCTCGAGGAGCGGCCGTTCCCGCTGTGCCCGGTGCCGCGCGTCGTGCCGGCCGCCGACTGGGAGCGCGTGGCCCGGGGCGTCGAGCAGCGCACCCGTGCCCTCAACGCCTTCCTGGACGACGTCTACCGGCCCGGTGGACGTCGCCGCACCGACGCCGACCGG
This sequence comes from Modestobacter sp., assembly GCA_025963425.1. Taxonomy (GTDB): domain Bacteria; phylum Actinomycetota; class Actinomycetes; order Mycobacteriales; family Geodermatophilaceae; genus Modestobacter. The sequence continues at coordinate 8,962 of JAOPUQ010000319.1, forward strand.
GAGCCGGAGGTGGTCCGGGCCGGGGTGGTGCCGCCCTGGGTGGTCACGGCGAGCCCGGGTCACCGGCCCGGCGCCGTCGGGCTGGCGTGGTCCGGGCAGCGGCGGATCACCGTGGCCGGCCTGGACCTGCTCCAGGGGCCGGACGGCTGGGTGGTGCTCGAGGACAACCTCCGCGTCCCCTCCGGCATCGGCTACGCGATCAGCAACCGCGACAGCGCGGCGGCCGCGCTCCCGGGGTTGTACCGCTGCGAGCGGGCCGCCGGGCTGGCCGACCCGCACGAGGCGGTCGACGTCCTGCGCGCGGCGCTGGTCGACGCCGCCCCGCCCGGCTGCGACGGCACGCCCCAGCTCGGGCTGCTCACCGACGGCCGGCACAACACGGCGTGGTTCGAGCACCGGCTGCTGGCCGAGGCGATGGGCATCCCGATCGTCACCCCCGACACCCTGTGGCCCACGCCGGCCGGTGGGGTCGCCGTCCAGGTCGACGGGGAGCGGGTGCCGGTGCACGTGCTGTACCGGCGCTTCGACGAGGCCGCGCTGGCCGCCCATCTCACGCCCACCGGCACGCCGGTCGACGTGCTGCTGGGCGAGGCGGTGCGGCTGGGGCAGCTGGCCCTGGCCAACGTGCCGGGCAACGGGGTGGCCGACGACAAGGCCACCTACCGGTACGTGCCGGAGATGATCCGGTTCTACCTCGGCGAGGAGCCGGTGCTGCCGTCGGTGCCCACCTGGCTGCTCGCCGACCCCGCCGACCACGCCGCCGTCCGCGACCGGCTGCACGAGCTGGTGATCAAGCCGGTCGACGGCTACGGCGGGCAGGGCGTGGTCTTCGGTCCGCTGTGCTCGACCGCGGAACTCGCCGAGCTGGAGGCGCAGGTCGCGGCGACCCCGCACCGGTTCGTCGCCCAGCAGCCGGTGGACTTCACGACCGTCCCCACCGTCATCGACGGGCTGGTCGCCCCCCGCCACGCCGACCTGCGCGTCTTCGCCGTGGCCGGCACCCGCACCCGCACGCTGCCCGCGCCGCTGACCCGGGTGGCGCTGACCGAGGGGTCGCTGCTGGTCAACTCCAGCCGCGGCGGCGGCAGCAAGGACACCTGGGTCCTGCCCCCGTCGTAGCTCTTCGTGGCCCCGTCCCGGGTCCCGCCCTGAGCTTGCGAAGGGTGGGGAGGACGGGGTCCTTCTTCAGAGCTGGCCGACGACGTGCTCGATGCAGGCGGTCAGCGCGCTGACGTCGTCGGGGTCGACGGCGGGGAACATACCGACCCGCAGCTGGTTGCGGCCGAGCTTGCGGTACGGCTCGACGTCCACGACGCCGTGGGCCCGCAGGGTCTTGGCGACCAGGGCGGCGTCGACCGAGTCGTCGAAGTCGACGGTGCCCACGACGAGGGACCGCTGCGCCGGCTCGGTGACGAACGGCGAGGTGTAGTCCGTCTTCTCCGCCCAGGAGTACAGCCGGCTGGAGGAGTCCTGGCTGCGCGCCACGGCCCCGGACAGCCCGCCCAGGCCGAGCATCCAGTCGATCTGGTCGGCCAGCAGGAACAGCGTGGCCACCGCGGGGGTGTTGTAGGTCTGGTCCTTGCCGGAGTTGTCGACGGCGATCGACAGGTCCAGGAAGCCGGGGATCCAGCGACCGGAGGCCTTGATCTCCGCGACGCGGGCCAGCGCCTTGGGCGACATCAGCGCCAGCCACAGGCCACCGTCGCTGGCGAAGGACTTCTGCGGCGCGAAGTAGTAGACGTCGCTCTGCTGCACGTCCACCGGCAGGCCGCCGGCGCCGGAGGTGGCGTCGATGAGGACGAGGGAGTCCTCGTCGGCACCGGCCGGGCGTGCCACCGGGGCCATGACTCCCGTGGAGGTCTCGTTGTGCGCCCAGGCGTAGACGTCGACGCCGGCCTGGGCCTCGGGCAGGGCCAGCGATCCGGGGGCGGCCTTGGCGATGACCGGGGCGTCCAGGAACGGCGCCTCGGCGACGCCGCTGGCGAACTTGGCGGAGAACTCGCCGTAGCTGCCGTGCGCGCTCTGCTTGCGGACCAGCCCGATGGTCGCGGCGTCCCAGAACGCCGTCGTCCCGCCGTTGCCCAGCACCACCTCGTACCCGTCGGGCAGGTCGAAGAGCTGCGTGAGCCCCTCGCGCACCCGCTTGACCAGGTTCTTCACCGGCGCCTGCCGGTGCGAGGTGCCCATCAGCGCGGCCCCGGCGCCGGCCAGTGCGGCCAGCGCCTCGGGGCGGACCTTGGACGGTCCACACCCGAACCGCCCGTCCTTCGGCAGCAGGTCGGCGGGGATGGTGATGCTCATACGGGCGTCCTCTGAATCGGCTGAAAGCGACGCGCCTTCGGTACCGAAAGCGCGAGGGGGGTCAGGCGGGGGTGGCCTGGCTGATCGTCTTGGTCTGAATGGCGTCCCAGCCCTCGACGGCCTCGGGCTTGCGGGGGTCGGGGCCGACGTAGCGGGCCGAGGGCCGGACGAGGCGGCCGGTGTTCTTCTGCTCCAGGATGTGCGCACACCAGCCCGCGGTGCGGGCGCAGGTGAACATCGAGGTGAACATGTGGCTGGGCACCTCGGCGAAGTCCAGCACGATCGCGGCCCAGAACTCGACGTTGGTCTCGATCGGGCGGTCAGGACGACGCTCGCGCAGCTCCTTGAGCGCGGCCTGCTCCAGGGCCAGGGCAGCCTCGAACCGGGGGGCGGCGAGCTCCTGGGCGGCGCGGCGGAGCACGCGGGCGCGGGGGTCCTCGGCGCGGTAGACCCGGTGGCCGAAGCCCATCAGCCGGTCGCCCTTGTCGAGCAGGTCCTTGACGTACTTCTCGGCGTTGCCGCTCTCCTCGACGCCGTCGAGCATGTGCAGCACCCGGGACGGCGCGCCACCGTGCAGCGGGCCGGACATCGCGCCGATGGCACCGGAGAGCGAGGCGGCGACGTCGGCGCCGGTGGAGGCGATGACGCGGGCGGTGAAGGTGGAGGCGTTCATGCCGTGCTCGGCGGCCGACGTCCAGTAGGCGTCGACGGCGGCCACGTGTGCCGGGTCCGGCTCGCCCCGCCAGCGGACCATGAAGCGCTCGACGATGGTGGAGGCCTCGTCGATCCGCTTCTGCGGAATGGCCGGGATGCCGATGCCGCGGGCGGACTGTGCCACGTAGGACAGTGCCATGACCGCGGCCCGGGCCAGCTCTTCGCGGGCCTCCTCGGCGGAGATGTCCAGCAGCGGGCGGTAGCCCCAGATCGGGGTCAGCATCGCCAGCGCGGCCTGCACGTCCACCCGGACGTCGCCGGTGTGCACCGGGATCGGGAACGGCTCGGCCGGCGGCAGCCCGACGCCGAACTTCCCGTCGACCAGCAGCGCCCAGACGTTGCCGAACGTCACCTTGCCGACGAGGTCCTCGATGTCGACCCCGCGGTAGCGGAGGGCACCGCCGTCCTTGTCCGGCTCCGCGATGGTGGTCTCGAAGGCGATGACGCCTTCCAGGCCCGGTACGAAGTCGTCGGCCATCTCGCAAGCTCCTCTGCGTGCAGCGGTGCGTCGTGGCGCAGGTCCGCGCACGACAGCCGACAACTTAGGCGTTCGACCACCGGCCGGTGCACCCGGGCGGCGCGCGACGTGCCCCGGCCGCTCGCTGCCGGGTTCCCGCGACGGTGACAGCATGGCGGCGTGCCCGACCTGATCAGCATGCGTAGGGACTACGACGACGGGGCCTTCGGCGAGGACCGGCTGGCGGCCACCTGGGTGGAGCAGTTCGATCTGTGGTTCGCCGACGCGGTCGCCGCGGAGCTGCCCGAGCCCAACGCGATGGTGGTCGCCACCGCCGACGCCGACGGGGCGCCGGACGCGCGGATCGTGCTCATGAAGGGCTACGACGCCGGCGGGTTCGTCTTCGGCACCAGCTACGCCTCGGCCAAGGCCGCCGAGCTCGCGGTGAACCCGCGGGCGGCGCTGGTCTTCCCCTGGCACGCGCTGCAGCGCTCGGTCCGGGTGACCGGCACGGTCGAGCGGATCGGCCCGACGGCGTCCGACGCGCTGTGGGACCCGCGGCCGCGCGGCTCCCAGCTGGCGGCCGCGGCGTCGCTGCAGTCGACGACGGTGGAGTCCCGGGCCGAGCTGGTCGAGCGGGTCCGCGCCCTGGACGAGATGACCCCGCCGGGCAAGCTGCCGCGCCCGCGGGAGTGGGGCGGCTACCGGGTCGTCCCGGCCACGGTGGAGTTCTGGCAGGGCGGTCACGACCGTCTGCACGACCGGTTGAAGTTCGTACGCGACGAGGAGGAAGGCGGCGGCTGGGTCGTGCGGCGCCTGGCCCCGTGACGACCCCCGAGGGCACCGCCCCCGTCGACCCGCTCGAGGGTGGGGGTCCGGTCCAGGAGCCGCAGCCGGTGCGCCGCACGCGCGGCTGGGCGATCGACACCAGCCCGCTGCGCAACCGTGCCTACCGCCGGGTCTTCGGCGGCGTCGCGGTCACCATGCTCGGCCAGCAGATGACGCTGGTGGCCGTCCCCTTCCAGGTGTACCGGCTGACCGGCTCCTCCCTGATGGTCGGCGTGACGTCGATCGTCGCGCTGGTCCCGCTGATCGTCTTCGGACTGCTCGGCGGGGCGATCGCCGATGCGATGGACCGCCGGAGGCTGCTGCTGATCACCTCGATCGGCGCGGCGGTCACCAGTGCCCTGCTCGCGGCGCAGGCGCTGCTGCCCGGCAACGGGAACCTGGTCCTGCTCTGGGTGCTCACGGCGCTGGTCTCGGGGTTCGCGGCGGTCAACCAGCCCACCCGCAGCGCCGTCATCCCGGCGCTGGTCGGGGTGGAGGGCGTGGCCGCGGCCAACGCCCTGGCGATGACCGTGCGCCAGGCCGGCGTCATCGTCGGCCCCCTGCTGGCCGGCCTGCTCATCGGCACCGGCGGCCTGCCGCTGACCTACACGATCGACGCGATCGGCTTCGTGGCCGCCGTGTTCCTGCTGCGCGGACTGCCGTCCCTGCCGCCGGGCGGCGGGGTCGGGCCGCTGCGCCTGGGCGCGGCGGTGCGGGGCGTGTGGGAGGGCTTCGCCTTCCTGCGCACCCAGCCGGTGCTGCTGATGACCTTCGTCGTCGACATCATCGCGATGCTGTTCGCCTGGCCGCAGGCGGTCTTCCCAGAGCTGTCGCAGACCACCTTCGCCGGGGATGCCAACAGCCTGGGCTGGCTGTTCGCCGGGGTGTCGATCGGCTCGCTGGTCATGGGCCTGACCTCGGGCTGGGTGAGCCGGGTGGACCGGCAGGGCGCCGTGGTGCTCGGCGCGATCGCGGTGTGGGGCGTGGCCATCGTCGGCTTCGGTCTGGCGAACTCGCTCTGGCTGGCGGTGCTGTGCCTCGCGGTGGCCGGTGCCGGCGACATGGTCAGCGCGGTGCTGCGCTCCTCGATGCTGCAGACCGCGGCGCCGGACGAGATGCGCGGCCGCATGCAGGGCGTGTTCATCGTCGTGGTGGCCGGCGGCCCCCGGCTGGGTGACCTGCGCGCGGGGGTGCTGGCCAGCACGTTCGGCGTGAGCATGGCGATGGTGTCCGGTGGTGTGGCCATCGTGGTGCTGATGGCGCTGGTCGCCGTCGCCGTCCCGTCGTTCTGGCTGTTCCGCGCCTCCCGGGCGGCGGAGTACGCCGAACGGGCCCGGACGACGATGACCGGGCCGGCCGCGGACTGAGATCCGGGCGTGAGCCCGGGAGCGCCGGGTAGCGGGAGCACATGACGCTTCCCCGGGTCCTCGTCCTCGTCCTCGCCGGTGGCAAGGGCGGTCGACTGGAGCTGCTGACCGAGAACCGCGCCAAGCCCGCCGTCCCCTTCGCCGGCGTCTACCGGCTGATCGACTTCCCGCTGTCCAACTGCCAGCACTCCGCGATCGCCGACGTCTGGGTCTCGGTGCAGTTCCACCCGACCTCGCTGGCCGAGCACCTCGCCAACGGCCGGCCCTGGGACCTGGACCGGACCGACGGTGGGCTGATGACGCTGCCGCCGTTCCAGGGCACCGAGCGGGGTGGCTGGAGCTCGGGCACGGCCGACGGGCTCTGGCGGCAGGCGGAGCTGATCGGTCAGTTCGAGGCCGATGCGCTCGTGGTCGTCAGCTCGGACGCGGTCTACAAGCTGGACTACCGCGAGGTGGTCGACGCCCACCTCGAGTCCGGGGCGGAGGTCACGATGGTGACCACCGAGGTCCACCCGGACGACGCCTCCCGCTACGGCATCGTGCAGCTCGGCGAGGGCGACCGGGTCAGCGACTACGCCTACAAGCCTGACGAGCCGGCGACCACCACGGCCACCAACGAGGTCTTCGTCTTCACCCCGACCCCGACGCTGGACCGCCTCGAGGCGCTCAGCCACGACGTCGGCGAGGACGGACTGGAGGACCTGGGCAGCCACCTGCTGCCCGCCCAGACCCGGGACGGGAAGGCCCGCGCGCACAAGCTCGAGGGCTACTGGCGTGACGTGGGGACCATTCCGGCCTACTGGCAGGCGCACCGCGACTTCCTGTCCGAGGAGCCGCCGATCGACCTGGACGAGGCCGGCTGGCCGGTGCACACCCGGGGCGGCCGGCACAGCGCCGCACGGCTGCTGCGGGGCTCGACGGTCGAGGACAGCCTCGTCTCCGGCGGCACCCGGGTGGCCGGTCAGGTCACCGGGTCCGTGCTGTCGCCGGGCGTGATCGTGGAGGCCGGCGCCACCGTCGTCGACTCCGTGCTGCTGCCGGGTGTGCGGGTGCGGGCCGGGGCGACGGTGATCCGGTCGGTGCTCGACGACCGGGTCCAGGTGGGGGAGAAGGCGGTGGTCGGCGGGGACGGCGACATCACCCTCGTCGGGCGGCAGGCGACGGTCGAGGCGGGCTCCCAGCTCGCCGCCGGCACCCGGCTGCCCGACCCCGACGAGGAGGACTGACCCGAGGGTCGTCAGGCGAGCGCGTGCGCGACGACCCGCAGGTCGGCGACGAGCGCGTCGTAGGCCGCGGCCCGGCCCTCGTCGGGGGTGCGCAGGACGGCGGAGGGGTGCGTCGTGGCCAGGATCCAGGTCTGCGCGGGCACCTCCTCCTCCGGCTCGTCGTCGTCCTCGGCTTCGGCGGCGGGCGCCCCCGGCGGCGTCCACGGCAGCAACTGGCCGCGCTCCTTGGTGATCCGGAAGGACGGCGAGATGAGCGCCTTGGCCGCGACCGCGCCCAGGCAGACGACGATCTCCGGGGCCAGGACGGCGAACTCCGCCTCCAGCCACGGCCGGCAGGCCAGCAGGTGCTCAGGCCCCGGGGACTGGTGGATCCGCCGCTTGGGCGTCGGGGTGAAGCGGAAGTGCTTCACCGCATTGGTGACGTAGGCGTCCCGCCGATCGATCTTCGCGTCGGCCAGCGCGCGGTCCAGCAGCTTGCCGGCCGGTCCGACGAACGGCTCGCCGGCGCGGTCCTCCTGGTCGCCGGGCTGCTCCCCGACGAACACGATCCGCGCGGTCTCCGGGCCCTCGCCGAACACCGTCTGGGTGGCCGGCTTCCACAGCTCGCACGCGCGGCAGCCCGCGGCCGCCTCCCGCAGTCCGGCCAGGCCGACGCCGTCGGGCACGGAGGCGGGGTGGTTCTCGGTGCTCATGCCCTGATGACACCCGAATCGGCGGCCGCGCGCAGGTCGAGGCCGCTACGTTTCGGTGCCGGTGTCGATGCGGCGAGACACCTGTGCTCACTTGGCGGGTTGGAAAGTCACGCACCAGTCTTTCCGGCATGGAAAGTGATGCGGCCGCACGGCGGCAGGCACCGACGACCTCCGGAGGGGCAGTGCTCGAGTTCGACGGTCTCTACAAGGCCTACGGCAGCAACCAGGTCCTCGAGGGCGTCGGCTTCACCGTCGCCCCGGGGCAGATGTTCGGCTTCTGCGGTTCCAACGGCGCCGGCAAGACCACCACGATGCGGATCGCCATGGGCCTGGCCCGGGCCGACGCCGGCGAGGTCCGCTGGAACGGGCGCCCGGTCGACGAGACGGTCCGCCGGCGGATCGGCTACATGCCCGAGGAGCGCGGCCTCTACCCGAAGATGAAGGTGGGGGAGCAGCTGACCTACTTCGCCCGCCTGCACGGGCTGGACGCCGGTGCGGCGGCCCGGGCGGCGAGCATGTGGGCCGAGCGGCTGGGGCTCGGCGCGCGCCGCGGCGACCGGGTGGAGAAGCTGTCGCTGGGCAACCAGCAGCGCGTCCAGCTGGCCGCGGCGCTGGTCAGCGAGCCCGACGTCCTCATCCTCGACGAGCCGTTCTCCGGGCTGGACCCGGTCGGCGTCGACTCCCTTGCCGAGGCGCTGCTCGAGCAGTGCCGGCGCGGGGTCCCGGTGGTCTTCTCCAGCCACCAGCTGGACCTCGTCGAGCGGCTCTGCGACGCCGTCGGGATCCTCGCCCGCGGCCGGATCGTCGCCAGCGGCACGGTCACCGAGCTGCGTTCCGGCGCCACCGGCCGGCAGCTCCGGGTGGTCGCCCCCGACGCCCCAGCCGGATGGGCCGGGGCGCTGCCCGGGGTCCGGGTGATCTCCGAGCAGCGCGGCGACACCGTGCTGGAGCTCGTCGCCGGTGCGGACGACCAGCAGGTGCTGGCCGCCGCCCTCGCCACCGGCCGGGTCGCCCACTTCGCCTGGCGGGAGCCGACCCTGGTCGAGCTGTTCCGCGGTGCCGTGACCGAGACCCGGGAAGTGGCGGCATGAGCGCCCCGGTGCAGACCCCGGCGCGCGAGACGGTGCGGCCGCAGAGCCCCGCGACGCTGGTGCGCCTGGTGGCCGGACGGGAGATCTCGACCCGCATCCGGGACAAGAGTTTCCTGGTCGGCTCCGCCGTCCTGATCGTGCTCATCCTGGGCATGCTCGTGTTCCAGGTGGCCATCAACAGCGGCGGCGACACGACCCGGATCGGCGTGGTCGGTGGCGACGCCGCCACCGCGCAGGCGCTGCGGGCCCAGGGCGACGCCCTGGACACCCGGGTCACCGTGGTCGGGTTCGACGACGAGGCCGCCGCGCGCTCGGCCGTGGAGGAGCAGGACGTCGACGGCGCCCTGCTCAGCCCCACCGGCGTGCAGCCCGAGCTGCTCGTGCCGAGCGCGGACGCCGCGGTCGAGAGCCTCGTGCGGGGAGCGGTGCAGGGGCTGGCCGTCGCCGGGCAGCTCGACGCGGCCGGTGTGCAGCTGGAGCCGCCCCCGGAGGTCGACGTCGTCTCCCTCGACCCCCACGCCGAGGACCGGGTGGAGGCCACGGTCGTCGCGCTGATCGGCGTGGTCGTCCTCTACAGCCTGCTCATCCTCTTCGGGCAGTTCGTCGCCCAGGGCGTGGTGGAGGAGAAGTCGAGCCGGGTGGTCGAGCTGCTGCTGGCAACCATGCGCCCGTGGCAGCTGCTCGCCGGCAAGATCATCGGACTCGGCCTGCTGGGCCTGGCGCAGATGCTGGTCATCGCGGTCATCGGCGTGGTGGGGGCGCTGGCCGCAGGCGTCGTCGACCTGCCCGGGCAGCTCATCGGCACCGTGCTGACCGTGCTCGCCTGGTTCGTGCTGGGCTACGCCTTCTACGCCTCGGTCTTCGCCGCCGCGGCCTCACTGGTGAGCCGGCAGGAGGACCTGGGCAGCGTGATCACCCCGGTGTCGCTGCTGCTGGTGGTCGGCTTCGTCGTCTCCATCCAGGCCGCACAGGACCCGACCAGCACGCTGGCCACGGTCACCTCCTTCGTGCCCGGGCTCTCGCCACTGGTGATGCCGGTGCGGATGGCGGCCGGGGAGGCGGCCTGGTGGGAGGTCGCGACCGCCGTCGTCCTCATGCTGGGTGCCATCGCGGTCATCGTCCGGATCGGCGGCCGGGTCTACTCCGGGGCGCTGCTGCGGACCAGCGGGAAGGTGACGTTCCGGGAGGCGCTGCGCGCCGAGCGCAGCTGACCACCCCCTGACCCGGGTCACCTGATCATCGCCGGGGCTCGTTCACTCCCATGCCGGCCGGGGTAGCGGCAGCTGCATGACCATGCAGCTGGGCTACACCCTGATGACCGAGCAGTCCGGGCCCAAGGACCTGGTCTCCTACGCCGTCGGCGCCGAGGAGGTGGGCTTCGACTTCGCCGTGAGCAGCGACCACTACTTCCCGTGGCTGGACGAGATGGGCCACGCGCCCAACGCCTGGGTCACCCTCGGCGCGGTGGCGCAGGCGACCTCGCGGCTGCCGCTGATGACCTACGTGACCTGCCCGATCCTGCGGTACCGCCCGGCCGTCGTGGCCCAGCAGGCGGCCACGCTGCAGCTGCTGTCCGACGGCCGGTTCACCCTCGGCCTGGGCTCGGGGGAGAACCTCAACGAGCACGTGATCGGCGAGGGCTGGCCGGCCGTCGCCGTCCGGCACGAGATGTTCGCCGAGGCCGTGCAGATCATCAAGGAGCTGCTCACCGGCGACGGCTACACGACCTTCCACGGCGAGTACTACGCGGTGGACGGCGGCAAGATCTGGGACCTCCCCGAGGGCGGGGTGCCCATCGGCATCGCGGTGTCGGGCGCGAGCTCGGTGGAGCTGGCCGGTGAGTACGCCGACGTGCTGATCGCCACCGAGCCCAAGCCGGAGCTGGGCGAGATGTTCGACGCCGCCGGTGGCGTCGGCAAGCCGCGGGTCGGCCAGATGCCGATCAGCTTCGGCACCGACAAGGCCGCCGCGGTCACCCGCGCGCACTCGCTGTTCCGCTGGTTCGGCCTGGGCTGGAAGGTCAACGCCGACCTGCCCGGGACGGCGGGCTTCGACGCGGCCAGCCAGTTCGTGCGCGAGGAGGACGTCGCCGACTCCATCCCGTGCGGGGACGACGTCGAGGCGGTCATCGAGGCGGCGAAGGCCTACGCCGAGGCCGGGTTCACCCACCTGGCGCTGGTGCAGATCGGCGGCGACCAGCAGGAGCCCTACCTGGAGTGGACCAGGAAGTCGCTGCTGCCGGCCTGGCGCGAGGCCTTCGCCGGCTGAGCGGGGCTTTCGGTACCGAAAGCCCCGTGCTTTCGGTACCGAAAGCACGGGATGTCGGGGGTCAGCGCACGTGCAGGCCGGTCAGCGGGCCGCGGTAGGGGTTGGCGGCCGCACCGGGAACGCCCGGCCGCGCGGTGAACAGTCGGCCGGCGTCGGGCTGGGCGGCCCGCTGCTCGTCGGACAGCCCGTGCTGCGAGGTGCTGATGACCAGCAGGTCACGGCCGGCCCCGGCGAAGGCGCAGCTGGTGGTGTTGTCGGTGGGCACCTCGACCACCGCCAGCAGCTCGCCGTCGGGGGAGTACCGCCGCACCGCCGCGCCGCTCCACAGCGCCGTCCAGAGGCAGCCCTCGTCGTCCACGGTGAGCCCGTCGGCGACGCCGCTGGCGGGGTCGTCGGAGAAGTCCAGCAGCACCCGCCGTTGCCCGAACACACCGGTTGCCAGGTCGTAGTCGAAGGCCCACACCACGGCGGCACCGGAGTCCGACAGGTACACGGTGCGGTCGTCGGGGGAGAAGCCGATCCCGTTGGAGACGGTCAGGCCGTCGAGCACGGTGCTGACCGCCCCGTCCAGGTCCACCCGGTAGAGCGCCCCGGCGCCCGGCTGCTCGTCGAAGGCCATCGTGCCGGTGAAGAAGCGCCCGGCCCGGTCGCAGGCGCCGTCATTCATCCGGGTGCCCCCGGCGTCGGCGGACCCGCCCTCCCCGGGCAGCTCCAGCAGCACCCGCGGCTCGCCGTCCGCGGTCAGGTGGGTGATCCCGGGGCCGGCGCCGAGCAGCCAGCCCCCGCCGGCGGCCGGGACGACGACGCCCACCGTGCCCCCGACCTCGTGCACGGCGACCCCGGCCAGCACGCCGTCGGCACCGACCGTCGCCCGGCGGACCCGGCCGGCGGTGATGTCGACCCAGAGCAGCTCCTGCCGGTCGGCGTCCCAGACGGGGCCCTCGCCGTGGGTGGCGGGCGGGAGGGCGGCGGCGGTGGCCTGCAGATGGATCACCGGGCCATCCTCCCCAGGACACCGCGATGTCACACCGACGGCAGATACTGCGCCCGTGTCCGAAGCAACCGTCGACGTCGCCGACCTCCGCACGCCCGGTGGGCCCGCCGCGCCCGACGACCGCACCGGCGACGCCCCGCTGCGCGAGGACATGCGGCTGCTGGGCCGGGTGCTGGGCGAGGTGATCGGCGAGCAGGCCGGCGCCGACGTCCTCGAGCTCGTCGAGTCCACCCGGGTCGAGGCCTTCGCGATCCGCCGCTCGGAGGTCGACCGGGCCGAGCTGGCCGACCGGCTGTCGGCGCTGGACGTCCGGGACGCCAACCACGTGATCCGCGCGTTCAGCCACTTCTCGCTGCTGGCGAACCTGGCCGAGGACGTGCACCACGAGCGCCGCCGCCGGTACCACCGCCGGGAGGGGTCCCCGCCGCAGAAGGGCAGCCTGGCCGCGTCGTTCGCGCTGCTGGACGCAGCCGACCTCGACCTCGCCGCCGTCGCCCGCGAGCTCGCCGGCGCGCTGGTCGTCCCGGTGGTCACCGCGCACCCCACCGAGGTGCGTCGCAAGACCATCTCGCAGGTCCAGCAGCAGGTCAGCGACCTGCTGCGGCAGCGCGACCAGGCCGGCCCCGACGGGGTGGACGAGCAGGCGTGGTCGGCGCACCTGTGGCGCGAGGTGCTCACCCTGTGGCAGACCGCGCTGCTGCGGCTGTCCCGGCTGCGGCTGGCCGACGAGATCGACGAGGCGCTGCGCTACTACGACCTGTCGCTGTTCGCCGTCGTCCCGGCGATCAACGCGGAGCTGCGCCGGGCGCTGCGCGAGCGCTTCCCCGACGCCGGCCTGCTGACCACCCCGATGCTGCTGCCCGGTTCGTGGATCGGTGGCGACCGCGACGGCAACCCCTTCGTCACCGCCGAGGCCGTCCGCCTGGCCACCTCCCGGCAGGCGGAGACGGCGCTGCGCCACCACCTGGCCGAGCTGGTCTGCCTCGCCGACGAGCTGTCCATGTCCGACCGGCTGATCACCCCGACCGACGAGCTGTACGCCCTGGCCGACGCCTCCGGCGACGACTCGCCCTTCCGCGGCGACGAGCCCTACCGGCGGGCGCTGCGCGGGATGTACCGGCGGCTGGCCGCCACCGCGCAGCGGGCGCTGGGCTCGGTCCCCGGCCCGCAGCCGGACGCCGACCTGCCGCCCTACGACGACCCCGACGAGCTGCGCGCCGACCTGGACGTGGTGGCCGCCTCGCTGCGCAGTCACGGCGCCGGCCCGCTGGCCGAGGACCGGCTGGCCCGGCTGCGCGACGCGGTCGAGGTCTTCGGCTTCCACCTGTGCGGGCTGGACATGCGGCAGAACTCCGCCGTCCACGAGGAGGTGCTGGCCGAGCTGCTCGCCTGGGCCGGGGTGTGCGACGACTACGCCGCCCTGGACGAGGCCGCCCGGGTGGATCTGCTGGCCGGGGAGCTGCAGCTGCGCCGTCCGCTGGTCCGACCGGACGCCGAGCTGTCCGAGCTGGCCCGCGGCGAGCTGGACCTGCTGGTCGCCGCGGCCGGTCAGGTCGCGCTGCTGGGGCCGCGGACGATCCCGAACTACGTGATCAGCATGTGCGAGTCGGTCAGCGACGTGCTGGAGGTCGCCGTCCTGCTCAAGGAGGTCGGGCTGCTCGACCCCGGCGCCGAGGGCGGCCCGCGCAGCCCGGTCGGCATCTCGCCGCTGTTCGAGACCATCGACGACCTGCAGGCCGCCGGTGCGGTGCTGACCGCCATGCTCGACCAGCCGGTCTACCGGGCGCTGGTCACCTCCCGCGGCGACGCGCAGGAGGTGATGCTCGGCTACTCCGACAGCAACAAGGACGGCGGCTACCTGGCCGCCAACTGGGCGCTGTACCGGGCAGAGCTGGCGCTGGTCGAGGTGGCCCGCGCGAGGGGCATCCGGCTGCGGCTGTTCCACGGCCGGGGCGGCACCGTGGGCCGGGGCGGTGGCCCCAGCTACGAGGCGATCCGCGCCCAGCCGCCCGGCTCGGTCGCGGGCTCCCTGCGGATCACCGAGCAGGGCGAGGTGATCGCGGCCAAGTACGCCTCACCGGACCTGGCGCGCCGCAACCTCGAGGCGCTGGTCGCGGCCACGCTGGAGGCCTCGCTGCTGGACATCGAGGGGCTGG
>JAOPUQ010000327.1 GCA_025963425.1 Modestobacter sp.
CGTGGTGGCCGGCCGCTCGGGCAGCTGGGGGGCGGCGACCGGGCGGGCGCGGCGGGTCAGGGTGGACAGGGCACTGCGCGGCGCACGGCGACGGTCGGTCACGACGGACTCCCGGGGAACGCGGGGATGGGGAGGTCGAGGAGGTCCCCGCGCACCGCACCCGCCGCGATCAGGCGATGACCGGCGGCGTCAGCGGGAGGGGACCCCGGGACTGTGACTGGGGGGCTCGGTGCGCATCGAACCGGTCACCTCCCGACGTCCCTCGGGCGCGCGTGCAGTGCGGGCCGTCGTCCATGGTGACACGCCGTGTCACGTACGGCACGCCTGGTGGCCCAACGGAGGGGGAACGGCAGGCGGCTCAGCCGGCGGCCAGCACGCCGGCCGGGTAGGCCCCGTTGGCGACCAGCCGGCCGGTGAGCAGGCCGGCCAGCTCGGCGACCCGCTCGGTCCGTTCCGTCCCCAGTGCGGCGAACGGCGCGGCCGACAGCTCGTCGGTCTCCTGCTCCAGCGACGCGCGCAGTTGCTGGCCGGCCTCGGTGAGCGCGCCTTCGGCGACCAGACCCCGGGCGGCGAGCCCGTCGACCGCCGTGGCCCACTCCTCGTCGGACCAGCCGCGCGAGACCTGGGCCATCGGCTGGGTGAAGCCGCGGCCGGTGGCGGTGTGGGTGACCAGTGCCTCGACCCCGGTCAGCCCGTGCCGGAGCAGGCTGGCCACGTGCCCGTCGCCGCGGTGCTCGCGCAGCAGGCTGACCGCGTGCCACAACTGCGGCACCGGCTCCTCGGGCCAGGGCAGGTCGGCGTGCCCGGCGTAGAGCGGGCGGCCCTCCGGGGTGAGTGCGGTGCAGGCCTCGCGCAGCAGCGCGGTCAGCTCGGCCACCTCAGGTGCGGCCGCCGCCTCCTCGCCGCCGAGCAGCCGGGTCAGCGAGGCGCGGGCGGCGGCGGACCGGGCAGCCAGCACCTGCCCGGGGGTGGCCAGCGTCCACGCCCGCGGGAGGTGCCGGGCGACCAGGGCGGGGGCGAAGTTGTAGAAGGTCGCCGTCACCACGCCCGGGCCGACCGCACCCATCGGGGCGGCCCGGGCGGCGAAGTAGACCATCCGGCCCGGCCGCAGTCCCGCCGCGACGAGGTGCTCGTCGGTCTCCGGGGCGAAGTAGACGTGGGAGTGCAGCGGCTCCAGGCGCCGGTGGGCCCGGCTGGCCAGCCGAAGGTCGACGGGGGCAGGACGATCGGCGCGGACCATGCGCGCGACCCTAACCGCGCTCCCGGCATAGGAAGCTTTCCACCCGGTTTCACGGCTGGAACCGGGTGGAAAGCTTCCTATGCCTCGGTCAGCGGAGGGGCGGGAGCCGGCGGGACCAGGAGACCTGGGTGCGGTGCGTGCTGAACCCGAGGCTCTCGTAGAGACCGAGCGCGCCGGTGACGTTCTCGCTGTCGACCTCCAGCCCGGCGGTCCGGCAGTCGTGCGCGGCGGCGACGTGCAGCGCCTCGATGATCACGGCCTTGGACAGTCCGCGGCCCCGGGCGGCGGGGACGACACCGATCTGCCCGAAGTAGCTCTCCCGGGACCCGGTGGCCTCGGCGGTCGCCTCGGACACGTAGGACAGCGCGTACCCCAGGACGGCGCCGTCGGAGACCGCGAGCACCGAGAGGTCGGGGCGGAAGGACCGCTGGCCGGTGAACATGACCTGCCAGGAGGCGACGTCGCGCGCGCTGGAGCCGTAGTGCTGGGTGAACGCGGCGTTGTGGGCCAGGCGGACGTCCTCGTCCCGATCCCAGCCGAAGGGCACCAGGTCGACACCCTCGAGGCGGCGCCGCGGGGGCAGGTCGGTGAGCGGGCGCTCCATGTGGAAGAACCACCGGACCTGTTCCAGCCCGGCCCGGCGCAGTAGCGCCTCCAGCGAGGGCATCGAGGTGTAGACCGTCGCCGTCAGCCGGGCCGGCGCCTCCGGGTTCCGCTCCGCGTGCAGCTGCGTGCCCCGCTCCAGCTGCCAGTCCAGCAGCGCGCGGCCGATGCCGCGCCCCCGCCGGTCCGGGTGCACCCGCCCCTCCAGGTGCACGCCGTAGGCGTCCCGGAACGTGGGCGGGGCGATGGTGGTGGCGTAGCCGACCAGCTGCCCGTCCGCGGTCAGCACGACCCGGGTGTCGCGCTCCAGGTCGGCCAGGTCGTTGATCCACCGGCCGGTGAGGTCCTCCGGGCTCTCGTGCAGCCCGGTGTCGTCGACGGCCTCCGCCGCGGTGAGCAGCTGGGCGAGGACGACGACGTCGTCCGGGCGCATCGGGCGGGCGGAGAGACCGGCGGGCAGTTGCAGGGGGAGGACGTCGGGCACGGGGTTCGAGGTTAGGCGGTCGGCTCGGCCGGAGCCGCACTGGACGTCCCCGACCGCCCGTCACCGGCTCCCGCCGCCCCGTCGCCGACGCACGGACACCCGGAGCGGCGGGAACGACGTCGTTGCGGCGCCGCCCGCGGTGCCGGGAACATCACCGGGGCACGGGGGCCGGTGAGGGGAGGCCGCGTGCCTCGTTACATGTTCATCGTCAACTACGCGCCCCAGGGGGCGAAGGCCCTCATGGACTCGGGTGGTTCCGCGCGGCGGACCGCGGTCGAGAAGACCGCTTCGAGCCTGGGCGGGAAGCTGCAGACCTTCGACTTCGCCCTCGGCGCGGACGACGTGTACACGATCCTGGAACTGCCCGACGAACGTGCCGCCGCAGCCCTGGCCCTCACCGTGAGCGGTACCGGTATGGCGCACGTGCGCACCGTCGTCCTGCTGAGCCCCGAGGACCTCGACGCGACGGCCCAGTTGCGGCCGGACTACACCCCGCCCGGCAGCAGCCGCTGAGCCCGGCCGGCCGGCGGCCTACCGCAGGCCGCCGGCCGGGTCGACATCGAACAGCCGCGCCCCGTTGTGCCACAGCACCGCCCGCAGCCAGTCGTCGCCCAGCCCGAGCCGGGACAGAGCGGCCAGCTGGTGGGCGTAGGAGTAGGGGATCGCCGGGAAGTCGCTGCCGAGCACGACCTTGTCCCGCAGCCGCCCCAGCCGGGGCAGCAGCGACCGGTCGAAGGGCATCAGCCGCTCGGTGAAGTCGGTGGCGAACATGGTGGTGTCCAGGTGCACCCGCTCGTACCGCTCGGCCAGCTCGAGGAAGGCGGCGTACTCGGGCATGCCGAGGTGGGCGATCACCAACTGCAGCCCTGGAAAGCGCTCCAGCAGCCCGCCCATCGGGGCCGGCCCGGTGTGCCGCCCGACCAGCGGCCCGGAGCCGCAGTGGATCACCACCGGGGTGCCGGTCTGCTCAAGCCGCGTCCACACCGGGGTCAGCAGCGGGTCACGGGGGTCGAAGCCACCCACCTGCACGTGCACCTTGAACACCCGGGCGCCGGCGTCGAGGGCCTCGGCGACGTAGGCCGGCGCCTCCGGCTCGGGGTAGAACGTGGCCGACTGCAGCACCTGCGGGTACTCGCGGGCGAACTCCGCCGACCAGTCGTTGAGCCACGAGGCCATGCCGGCCTTGTGCGGGTAGGGCAGCGTCGGGAAGGCGCGGACGCCGAGCCCGGCCAGCAAGGTGAGCCGCTCGTCGACCGGCAGCGGGTACCGGATCGGCCACGGCGCGCCGTAGTGCCGCTCCGCGTCGGCGAAGTACCGCCACACCTTGGCCTGGACCCGCTCGGGCAGGAAGTGCACGTGCACGTCGACGAGACCGGGCAGGCCCAGCTCGCGCCAGAAGCGTGGGACGTCGGCGTCGTCGGCCGGCGGCGAGACTCCGGTCGCGCTCATCGACCGGGCGCCTACTGCGCCTGGGGGGATGACACGGTGACGACGACCTTGCCGCGCACGTGGCCGCCGGCGAGCAGCTCGTGGGCGTCGGCGACGTGGTCGAGGTCGAAGGCCCGCGCGATCGGCACCCGCAGCTGGCCGGCGTCGGCCATCCGGGCCAGCTCCTCCAGGTCGTGGGTGTCGGGGCGGACGAAGACGTAGCGCCCGCCCAGCTCCAGCACGCCGGGGTCGACCACGCTGGCGATCCGCGCGGGGTCGCGGACCTGGTTCGGCGCGTCGGCCAGGGTGTCGCCGCCGACCAGGTCGAGGACGGCGTCCACCGGCTCGGGCAGCTGCCCGCTGATCGGCCCGGCGGCGTAGTCGAGGACCTCGGCGACCCCGGCGTCGCGCAGGAAGCCGTGGTTCTTCGGGCTGGCGGTGCCGATGACGTGCGCGCCGAGCGCGACCGCGATCTGGACGGCGAAGAAGCCCACTCCCCCGGCGGCCCGGTGCACCAGCACCCGGTCGCCCTCGCCGATGTCCAGGGCCTCGGTGAGCGCCTGGTAGGCCGTCAGCCCGGCCAGCGGCAGCGCACCGGCCTCGGCGAAGCCCAGGGACTCGGGCTTGCGGGCCAGGCAGCGCTGCGGGGCCGGCACGAACTCCGCCGTCGTCCCCCACTGCACGTCGTCCCGGCGCACGTAGCCGAACACCTCGTCGCCGGGGGCGAACGCGGTGACCG
The DNA here is from genome assembly GCA_025963425.1 of Modestobacter sp. Taxonomy (GTDB): domain Bacteria; phylum Actinomycetota; class Actinomycetes; order Mycobacteriales; family Geodermatophilaceae; genus Modestobacter. The sequence goes on from JAOPUQ010000327.1 coordinate 4,495, forward strand.
CGGGCCCGGCGGCCTCGACGACGCCGGAGACGTCCCAGCCCGGGATGATCGGGAAGTGGTGCGGGAAGGCGCCGGCCAGATGGCCGCCACGGATGCCGAGGTCCACCGGGTTCACCCCGGCGGCACGCACCCGGACCAGCACGGTGTCCGGGCCGACGGGCGGCATGGCCAGGTCGTCGCGGACCCGCAGGACGCCGGCGTCGCCGAACTCGTCGTAGGCAGCACCGCGCATGGAGTTCAGCGTCGTCCCTTCACGTAGCGGCCGAAGGCCCGTTCCATCTCCCGGCGCGAGTCGCGCTCGGCGAGGTCCTGCCGCTTGTCGTAGGACTTCTTGCCCTTGGCCAGCGCGAGGGTGGCCTTGACCTTGCCGTCCTTGAAGTACAGGTCCAGCGGGACGAGCGTCAGCCCGCCCTCCTTGGTCTTGCCGATCAGCTTCTCGATCTCCGACCGGTGCATGAGGATCTTGCGCTTGCGACGCGGGGCGTGGTTGGTCCAGGTGCCCTCGGTGTACTCCGGGATGTGCACGTGCTGCAGCCACACCTCGCCGTCGTCGACGGTGGCGAAGCCGTCGACCAGCGAGGCACGGCCGGCCCGCAGGCTCTTCACCTCGGTGCCGGTGAGCACCAGGCCCACCTCGTAGGTGTCGAGGATCGAGTAGTCGTGCCGCGCCTTCTTGTTCTGGGCGATGAGCTTGCGCCCGGTCTCACGCGGCATGCCCCCAGGTTACCGGCCGGTCGCCACACCCTGCTCCCGAGAAACGATCATGGCGCCGCGACCACGTCCGGAGGGGCCGGCGCGGTCGCGACGCCATGATCGTCGCGGGGTGGGGCGGGGACTACAGCCGCACGTACAGCCGCAGGGTCACGTACGCGGCAACCGCGGCCAGCCCGACGCCGGCCAGGGCGATGATCGGGCTGATCGAGGCGATCGAGGACCAGTCGACCGGCGGGATGATCCCGGATTTGATCGGCCCGGCCAGCGTCTTGTCGACGAAGAGCACCTTGGTGAGCACCAGGCCGCCGATCGCCAGCAGCGCGCCGATCAGCCCGGCCAGCGCGGCCTCCAGGATGAACGGCAGTTGGGTGTACCAACGCGAGGCGCCGACCAGCCGCATGATGTTGGTCTCGTTGCGCCGGTTGAAGGCCGCGAGCTGGATCGTGTTGGAGATCAGCAGCAACGCGGCCAGGGCTTGCACGACGGCCACCGCGATGGTCGCGTTCCGCGCCCCGTTCAGGAGGCTGAACAACCGGTCGAGGAAGTCGCCCTCGTCGCGGACGTCCTCCACCCCGTTCTGCCCGACCGGGAACTCCTGGGCGATGACCTGGTACCGCTCGGGGTTGACCAGCTCGACCCGGAAGCTCTCCGGCAGCGCGTCGGCGGGGGTGTTGGCGATCAGCGCCGGCTGCTCCTGGAACTGCTTGGTGAATCGGGCGTAGGCGTCGTCCTTGGACTCGTAGAGGAAGTCCTTGACCTCCGGCGAGGAGTCCAGCGCCGTCCTGATCGCGTCACGCTGCTGGTCGGTGACGTCGTCGGTGAGGTAGATCGAGACCTGCACCTTGTCGTAGTAGATCTCGCGCATGTCGCTGATCATGTTGGCGATCAGCAGGCCGGTGCCCATGAGGCCCAGCGAGATCCCGGTGGTCAGGATCATCGCGACCGTCATGGTCAGGTTCCGACGCAGTCCGGAGACCACCTCGGAGAGGACGAAGTTGACGCGCATCAGTTCCCTGTCGTGTTCAGCGGTCGTCCGGCGGTGACCAGCATCAGCGGCCTACGCCGTAGACACCGCGCGACTGGTCACGGCTGACGATGCCGTCGTTGAGCTCGATCACCCGACGCCGCATCGAGTCGACGATGTGGTAGTCGTGCGTGGCCATCACCACGGTGGTGCCGGTGCGGTTGATCCGCTCCAGCAGCAGCATGATGTCCTGGCTGGTCTCCGGGTCGAGGTTGCCGGTCGGCTCGTCGGCCAGCAGCACCAGCGGCCGGTTGACGAAGGCGCGGGCGATGGCCACGCGCTGCTGCTCACCACCGGACAGCTCGTTGGGCAGGCGGTTCTCCTTGCCCTCCAGGCCGACCATCTCCAGCACCTCGGGGACCACCCGCTTGATGGTGCGCTGCGGCTTGTTGATCACCTCGAGGGCGAAGGCCACGTTCTCGGCGA
>JAOPUQ010000343.1 GCA_025963425.1 Modestobacter sp.
GGCGGCGCGGGGTCTCCCCGCGCGCGTACCGGCAGACCTTCCGGGCGGCCCGCACAGAGCCTGCGCCGGCGCCCTCAGCCGGGCCGGCGACGGTGCAGCTGCACCGGCACTGGCCGGGGGCTGGCCGGATGCGGGGCGACGAGGCCGGCGTCGAGGCGGGCCTCGGCCAGCCGGCGTAGTTCGGCGTAGGCCGGGGCGCCCAGCAGGGCGACCAGCTCGGCGGCGTAGGTGGCCACCAGCGGCTCGGCCGCCACGTGGGCCTCCGGGGAGCCGGTGCACCACCAGTGCAGGTCGTGACCGCCGGGACCCCAGCCGCGCCGGTCGAACTCGCCGATCGTCGAGACGAGCACGCGGGTGTCGTCCGGGCGGTCCACCCACTCCTGCTCCCGGCGCATCGGCAGCTGCCAGCACACGTCGGGCTTGGTCTCCAGCGGGTGCCGGTCGGTCCGCAACGCCATGGCGTGCAGCGCGCACCCGATGCCGGCCGCGTGACCGGGACGGTTGAGGAAGACGCACGCCCCGTCCACCACCCGGGTGCGCAGGGCCTGCTCGATCGGCTCACCGTCGCCGGGGTCGGGCTCGGTGACGGTGTCCGCCTCGGTCCAGTCGGTCCGCCACCGCGGCGCCAACTGCCACTCGCTGTCGGTGAGCTCGGCCACGGCCGCCCCGACCCGGGCCAGGTCGTCGGCGTCGGTGAAGAACGCCCCATGGTTGCAGCACCCGTCGGCCGCCCGGCCCTCGACGATCCCGGCGCAGCCGCGACCGTAGATGCAGGTCCAGGCGGAGGTGAGCCAGGTCAGGTCGGCCCGCACGAGGTGCTCGGGGTCGGCCGGGTCGGCGAACTCGACCCACTCGCGGGGAAAGTCCAGCGGGACCTCCGCGGGCGGCCCGGGCGGCGGCGTGGACGGGAGTTCGGGTGCCACCGCCGCAGCGTAGGCGTCGGACCCGGCAGACTCTGCGGCATGCGGCTCGGTGTGCTGGACGTCGGATCGAACACCGTCCACCTGCTCGTGGTGGACGCGCACCGTGGGGCGCACCCCACGCCCATGCACGACGACCGGTCGGTGCTGCGCCTGGCCGAGCACGTCGGCGCGGACGGCAAGCTGTCCAAGGCGGGGGAGAAGGCGCTGCTCACCGCCGTCCAGCGCGCCAAGCAGCAGGCCGCCGAGCAGCGGTGCGACGACCTGCTGGCCTTCGTCACCTCCGCGATCCGGGAGGCGGACAACGGTGCAGCCGTGCTCCGCCGGGTTCGCGAGCAGACCGGGGTGGACCTCCAGGTGCTCAGTGGGGAGGACGAGGCGCGGCTGACCTTCCTGGCGGTCCGCCGGTGGTTCGGCTGGAGCGCCGGGCGGCTGCTGGTCCTCGACATCGGCGGTGGCTCGCTGGAGCTGGCCACCGGCATCGACGAGGAGCCCGACGTCGCCCTCTCGGTCCCGCTCGGCGCCGGGCGGATGACCCGGCGGTTCCTGCCCAGCGCCGAGATCGGGGGACGCCCGGACCTGACGGCGCTGGAGCGGCTGGACGACCACGCCAAGGAGGTGCTGGAGCCGGCCGGCAGGAAGCTGCGGGCGGCCGGGGCGCCGGACCTGGTGGCCGCCACCTCCAAGACCTTCCGCACCCTGGCCCGGCTGGCCGGTGCCGCGCCGTCGGCCGCCGGGCTGCGCGCCCCGCGCGAGCTCAGCCGGACGGGGCTGTCCCAGGTCATCGGGTTCGTGTCGCGGATCGAGTCCTCGGCGCTGGCCGAGCTGCAGGGCGTGTCGCCGCAGCGGGCACACCAGGTCCCGGCCGGTGCCGTCGTGGCGCAGGCTGCGATGCGCGCGGTCGACGTACCGTTCGTGCGGATCTGCCCATGGGCGCTGCGCGAGGGAGTCATCCTGCGCCGCCTCGACTGGCTGGAAGGGGCGTGATGTCGCAGCCGGGGAAGTCTGGGGACCACAGCGTCCGCTCGCTCGCCGAGATCCTTCAGGAGCACGGGCTGGAGACGGAGTTCGGCACGCGCCCCGGCCGCCGGCGGCGGGAGGACGAGCCGAAGGCCGACTGGCCGGCGCGCCCGGCACCGCAGGACCAGCCCCGCAGCAAGCTGCGGCCGGCCGTCGACCCGTCCCCGGGCACCACCCCGCCCCGCTCGACCCCGGACCAGTCGGCCGCTCCCTACGCGGAGATCCTGCGGGAGCACGGCCTGGAGTCGGAGTTCGGCACGCGGCCCGACCGGCGGCGCGACGGCGAGCGCCGGGCCGGCTGGCCCGCCCGGCCGGCGCCGGAGGACCAGCCCCCCAGCCGGCTCAAGCCCGCACCGGAGCGCGTGGCTCCCGGGGAGGCGGGTGTGCGGGCAGGCTCGGATCGGGTGGCGCCGCCCACGGACGTGTCCGCGCGGACCGCCCCGCCGCGGAACACCCCCGGGCGGGAGGTGCCCCCGCGGACCCCTCCGCCGCGCAACCCCGCGGCGCCGGCCCAGCGCACGCCGGCGCCGTCCTCCGACGTCCCGATGTACGGCCGGCGCAGCACCGACGCCCCGCTGCCCCCGTCGCTCGCCCCCGGCGCCATGCCGGCGCCCGCGGGGCCGAGCACGGCGGCGATCCCCGGGCTGCGTGCCTCCCGCAAGCCGGGTGTGCCCGGTACCGACGACGACGCCCGCGACGGTGCCGACGTCGAGGGGGACGGGGCCGGTGCGCCGGCGCCCGGTGGGCCGGACGGTGTCCTGGCGTGGGCCCGCTTCGCCGGGGAGATGGTTCTCGCGGTGGCCGCCGGTGTCGGCATCTACTTCGCCTTCACCGTGCTGTGGGAGCTGCTGCCCTACGTGGCCGTCGTCGCGGCGCCGCTCACCGTGACCGCGCTGGTCGCCGGGGTGTCCGCCTGGCGGCACCGCCGCAGGCAGCCGGCGCTGAGCGTGCGCCTGCTCGCCGTGCTGCTGTTCGCCGGGACGCTGCTGGTCATCGCCCCGGCCGCCGGGCTGCTCGCCGGGAGCTGAGCCCCGGCGGCAGCCCGTCCGGCCGGGTCCGTCAGGCGCCGGCGAACTGCTTCACGATGGTCCTGCTGAACGCGGTCAGATCGTCGGGCTTGCGGCTGGTGGTCAGGTTGCCGTCGACGACGACCTGCTCGTCGACCCAGTCGGCCCCCGGCGTTGCGCAGGTCGGTCTGCAGCGAGGGCCAGGTCGACGGTCTTGGTGTCACCGGCCTCGATGTGGTCGTAGGCGGTGATGGTGCCGGCCTCGAGGCCGACCAGCCGGGGTTCGGCCCCCGCGTCCACCAGTGCCTGCCAGGGCTGGTCCAGCTCGACCTGCTCGACACCGTCGGTGGCCAGCACGGCCACCCTCTTCCCGCTGAGTTCGTCCGCCATGGTCGGCCGCTACCCCGGGGCCCCACGCGGGACACGCCCGGCACTACCGTCGCCGCCGTGACCACAGGCGGACGTTCGGGACTGGCCATCATCGGCGGCGGCAAGATCGGTGAGGCGCTGCTCGCCGGGCTGGTCCGCCAGGCCCGGGCCGGCGGGAGCGGGCCCGGCGTCGGGTCACTCGTGGTGGTCGAGCGGAGTCCTGCCCGGGCCGCGGAGCTCGCCGGGCGCTACGGCGTGGATACCGTGGACCTCCCGACGGCGGCCCAGCGGGCCCGCGTGCTGCTGCTGGCGGTCAAGCCCCAGGACATCGACGCCCTGCTCGGACTGCTGGGCCCGCACGTCACCGCCGAGCACCTGGTCGTCTCCATCGCGGCCGGGGTGCCGACCGCACGGATCGAGGCGGCACTTCCCGCGGGCACCCCGGTGGTGCGGGTCATGCCCAACACCCCGGCTCTGGTGGACGAGGGGATGAGCGTGCTCTCGGCCGGCGCGCACGCCACCGAGGCGCACCTGGACGAGGCCGAGACGCTGCTCTCCCCGGTCGGGCAGGTGCGACGGGTCCCGGAGAACCAGCAGGACGCCGTCACGGCGCTGTCGGGCAGCGGACCGGCCTACTTCTTCTTCCTCGTCGAGGCGATGATCGACGCCGGCATCCTGCTGGGCCTGCCCCGCACGGTGGCGGCGGACCTCATCGTGCAGACCGCGCTGGGCGCGGCGGTGATGCTCCGGGACTCGGGGGAACACCCGGTTCAGCTGCGGGAGGCCGTCACCAGCCCCGGTGGGACGACGATCGCGGCGATCCGGGAGCTCGAGCGGCACGGTGTGCGGGCCGCTCTGATCGCCGCGATCGAGGCGGCGCACCAGCGTTCGGTGGAGCTCGGCCGCACCGAGTGACCGTCGGCAGGGCTACGACGCCGAGCGCGGTGCGTGAGCGTTGCGGAGCGGTGCGTCAGGCCGCGCGGGACGGCGGATGCGGCCCGTGGTGGTGCTGTGACCCGCTGCGCACCATGTGAATCACACGCGCGTAGTTCTCCACAGGAACCTGTGGAGAACCTCGGTGTCGACAGATTTCCTTGTGTACAACACGCCGTCACAGGAGTGTCACCCTGTGTCTCTGTCCACTTGTGCCCAGGACGGACCGGTCCGCCTGTCCGTTTCACCCATCGCTTCTGTCACTCCGGTCCCCCTAGGGTTCTCAGCAACAGCACGTGCGTGTCCCGTCCGCCGGTGGGGAAGCCGGTGGCCCGACTCGTGCTGAAACCGGAGATGATCGACGTGTCCATGCCCCAGCGCGCAATCGTGCAAACCTCTCGCCCGGGCGTCCCGGCGCCGCGGCCTGTCGGCCGGCCGATGTCCGCCGCCTCGCTCGCCCGTCCGATCCCGGCCGCCCACCCGGCTGCCGTCCCGGTCGGCCAGCGCTCCGCCGTTCCGGCGCCCCGCGCTGCCGTCCAGTTCCTCACCGTCGCCGAGGTCGCCGCACTCATGCGGGTCTCCAAGATGACGGTCTACCGCCTGGTCCACGGTGGCGAGCTCTCCGCCGTCCGGGTCGGCCGTTCCTTCCGCGTCCCGGAGCGTGCCGTGCACGACTACCTGCGCGACGCGTACACCGACATCGCCTGAGTCCAGCCTGGTCCTGGACGCCGGGTAGGCTCGGGCACCGAGCGGTGCCGGCCCCTTCGCCGGGGGCGGCCCGCGCACGAGCTGTTCACCCCGCGTGGTGCCCGGCGTGACCGACCCCGGTCACCCGCCCGGCCGCCACGCGACCACGACGTCGGGAGTTCGACATGGGTTCGGTCATCAAGAAGCGCCGCAAGCGGATGGCGAAGAAGAAGCACCGCAAGCTCCTCAAGAAGACCCGCGTCCAGCGGCG
>JAOPUQ010000397.1 GCA_025963425.1 Modestobacter sp.
CCGGTGGCCGCCTTGCCCAGCACGTCACGCCCGGCGAGGGCGTCGGGCAGCGCGACGGTCTGGATGGCGAACGGGTGGCTGATGCCCTTGCGCTCGAGCGCGGTCACCAGCGGCTGGGGCAGGCCCAGCTGGGCGAAGGAGGGGCCGGTGGGCGCTGCGGTCTCCGGGGTGGGGAGCTCCGCCGCGGCGGCCTCCGGTGCAGCGGTCTCCGGGGTGGGGAGCTCCGCGACCGGGGTCTCGGGGGTGGTGTTCGAGGTGGTGCTGACGTCGACAGAGTCGAACGAGGACAAGCGGGGACTCCGATACAGATCGGCGCGCGTCCCGTGGTGGTGCTGGTCGCCGGGGTGCCCGGCGCCCTCACTGGTGATCGGCGGCGTCTGCAATGACGCGATGATCTGCACGGATGCGCATGTACCCGGACAGGACCGTCCGGGAGGATGGCCGGCACTCGCCGGCACGGTCAGATTAGCAGCGCCGGGCCCCGATTGATTCCCGGGCCGGGGTGAGCTAGCCCGCACCTCCCCCGATCGGGCTCAGTCGGCCTCCTCGTCGACGTCTCCGGCGGTGACCGCCAGCACCCCGTCGACGTCGGCCAGCCACGAGGCGAGGTCGGTGGCGGTGCCCCGGCCCTCGACGGTCAGCCGCACGGCGACCTGCCGCAGGCCCGGCGCGGCGCCGTCCCGCCGGCCGCCGTCCTCCCCGGGCGCGGCGGTGGACAGCTCACGGACCGAGAAGCCCCGGCTGGTGCACACCGCCAGTGCCCGGCGCAGCACCCCTTCGCCGTCCCGGTAGGTGAGCCGGACCTGGTGGACGCCGGGCAGCCGCCGGGACAACCGGTGGGCGAGCGGGGTGAAGAAGAACACGATGACGAAGTGGCCGGCGGTCACCAGCCCGGCCAGCAGCGGCAACCCCGCACCGGCCGCCATGCCGACCGCGGCGGTCAGCCAGACCACCGCGGCGGTGGTCAGCCCGCGCACGGCGTCCCGGCGGACGAACACCAGGCCGCCGCCGATGAACCCCAGCCCGGAGACGACCTGGGCGGCCACCCGGGACGGGTCCAGGTTGATGTCGGGCCCGACCACGTCGGAGAAGCCGTACTTGCTGATCAGCATGAACAGCGCCGAGGCGAACCCGACGATGGTCAGGGTGCGCAGGCCCGCGGACTTCTGCCGGATCTCCCGCTCCAGGCCGATCAGCGCGGACAGGAGGAAGGCCAGCCCGAGCTCGCCGACCTGGACCCAGGTCTGGCCGTTCGGCTCAGCGGCGAGCAGGGTCATGACCACCTCCCGGGGTTCCCCGTCAGCTCCGCAGCGCCGCGTAACGCGGCCGGACGACGTCCGCCAGCAGCCGGGCCCGGACGGCGTCCTCGGCGAAGGCCCCGGCCAGCGCCCGCTCGGTGACCGTCTGGACGTCGTCCCAGCCCCAGCCGTGCGCGGCGGCGACGTCGGCGAGCTCGCTGGTCGCCGACACCCCGCTCATCAGCCGGTTGTCGGTGTTGACCGTGACGGCGAAGCCCAGGCGGTGGAGCCGGCCGACCGGGTGCTCGACCAGCGACGGGTAGGCGCCGGTCTGCACGTTCGACGAGGGGGCGATCTCCAGCGGGACCTGCTCGTCGAGCACCCGCCGGGCCAGCGGTCCGAGCGGCCCGTCGACGGGCACGTCATCGGCGATCCGCACACCGTGCCCCAGCCGCTCCGCCCGGGCGCCGTCCAGGGCGGTGCGGATGGAGGCGATGCCGGCCGCTTCACCGGCGTGCACCGTCCGGTGCGCCCCGGCCCGGTCCAGCACGGCGATCGCCTCCGGGACCCGGTCCGGCGGGAAGCCGTCCTCGGGGCCGGCCAGGTCGAAGCCGACCACCCCGGAGTCGCGGTGCCGGACGACGGCCTCGGCCACCTCCACCCACCGGTCGGCCTGCCGCATGGCGCACAGCAGCGTGCCGACGGTGATCGGGCAGCCGGCCGCGGCCGCCTCGGCGCTGCCGGCGGCGAACCCGTCCTGCAGGGCCTCCACCACGGCGTCCAGGGCCAGTCCCCCGGCGGTGGACAGCTCCGGGGCGAAGCGCACCTCGGCGTAGACGACCCCGTCGGCGGCCAGGTCCAGGGCGCACTCGCGGGCCACCCGGCGGATCGTCTCGGGCCGCTGCATCACCGCGACGGTGTGGGCGAAGGTGAGCAGGTAGCGCTCCAGGGAACCCGAGTCCGCGGACTTCCGGAACCAGCGGCCCAGGTCCTCGGGATCGTCGGTCGGCAGCCCGCGGTAGCCGACCTCGTCGGCCAGCTCGATGACCGTCTGCGGCCGCAGCCCGCCGTCGAGGTGGTCGTGCAGCAGCACCTTCGGCGCGCGGGCAAGGGTCTCGGGGGTGAGGGGCGTGGACATCGAGTCATTGTCTGCGCACACCTGTACGGATTCACGCCGGGACGGGCGTTCCGTGGCTGCGTCGCGGGGCCGGGGGCTCCCGACGCGGACGCGGGAAACAGCTCAGCGCAACCGGGGGACGGCACCTCGCCGCGGTGTCGTCCGGGAGGACGACGATGTGCCCAGCGGTGCGGCCCGGAGGGTCGCGATGGGCTCAGCCGTCGCCGCGGTCCTGCCAGCGGAAGGTCCGCACGCACAGCGCCAGGCCCACGACGCACCAGATGCCCAGCACCAGCGCGACCCGGCCCAGCTCCCAGGTCCCGGCCGGCTCGGAGGCGGCGAGGGCATCGGGCAGGAACACCGAGCGCAGCCCCTGGGCCATCCATTTGAGCGGAAAGACCGAGGCAACCGTCTGCAGCCAGGTCGGCACCTGGCTGAACTGGAAGAAGACCCCGGAGATGAACTGCAGGACCAGGGCCACCGGGGTGACCGTCGCCGACGCGGAGCGGCCGTTGCGGGCCAGGCTGGACACCGCGATGCCCAGCAGCGTGCAGGCCGCCGAGCCGAGCGCGGCCACCCAGGCGAAGGTCAGCCAGTCGGTGCCCGAGGGCGGGTCGATGCCGTAGAAGGCCACCCCGATGACCAGCAGGATGACCACGATCGCCACGGTGACGACGAAGACCTGCGCGACCTTGCCGACGAAGTAGGCACTCTTGGGCATCGGCGTACCGGCCAGCCCCTTGAGCGTGCCGTCGCTGCGCTCGGTGGCGATGCCGATCGCCATGTTCTGCAGGCTGGCGCCCAGGATGCCGGCGGCGATCACCCCGGCCATGAAGTACTGGGTGAACGAGACGCCGCTGCCCAGGTCGTAGTTCAGCACCGCGCCGAAGACGAGCAGCAGGATGACCGGGAACATCAGCGTGAAGACCACGGACTCCCGCTGCCGGAAGAACTCCTTGAGCTCCACCCCGGCCCGGGTGCGGCAGACGCTCGCGACCGACGGCAGGGCGCGCTCCGAGGTGGCCGTCACCATGACACGCTCCTCGCTCGCTGGCGCTCGCTCACTGCCGGGGGTCTCCGATCATCTGCAGGTACACGTCTTCCAGCGTGGGTCGGGCGACCGCCAGGTCGGGCACCTCGCCGGGGAACCGGCCGGCCAGCTCGCGGACGAACGCCGTCGGGGTGGCCGTCTCCGCCGTCCGGCGGACGCCGTCCTCGGTCCAGTGGACGACGGCGGGCGCCTGGCCGCGGCCACCGAGCTCGGCGGGGACGGCGACCTCCACCAGCCGGCCGCGGGCGATGACCCCGACCCGGTCGGCCAGCTCCTCGGCCTCGTCCAGGTAGTGCGTGGTCAGCAGCATCGTCGTCCCGAGGTCGCGCAGGGAGCGGATCAGCGCCCAGAACTGGCGGCGGGCCTCGGGGTCGAAGCCGGTGGTCGGCTCGTCGAGGAACAGCAGCCGGGGCCGGCCGACGATGCCCAGCGCCACGTCGAGGCGACGGCGCTGCCCGCCGGACAGCGTCCGGCCGCGGGCGCCGGCCTTCTCGGTCAGCCCGACCAGCTCGAGCACCTCCGCGGGGTCCCGCGGGTCGGGGAAGTAGGCGGCCTGGGCACGCAGCAGCTCCAGGCAGGTCAGCTGGCTTGCCCCGGCGCCGGACTGCAGCACGATGCCCAGGTCGGCCTTCCACTGCCGGCCGCCGGTGGCCGGGTCGACGCCCAGCACGCGGACGTCGCCGCCGTCCCGGTGGCGGTACCCCTCGAGGATCTCCACGGTGGTGGTCTTGCCCGCCCCGGTGGGGCCCAGCAGGGCGACGATCTCACCGCGCCGGATGTCCAGGTCCAGGCCGGCGACGGCGGCGCTGCCGCCGTAGCGCTTCACCAGCCCACGGACCGAGATGGCCGCGTCGGGGTCCAGCGGGGTCGCGGGTCGCACGTCTCCGGGCGCGGTCGCGGCGGGCGTTCGGGTCACGGACGGACAGTGTCCTCCACCGACCTGTGCGCCCCGCACCCTGCCTCTACCAGCGGCCGGGAGGCTCAGCCGGTGATCCGGTCCAGCACCAGCGGTAGCGGGGTGTCGCCGGTGTCGACGCCGATGGCCCCCTCCAGCGCCTCCAGGGCCCGCGGGATCCGGGCGGCGTCGTCGGTCTGCAGCTCCAGCAGCGGCTGCCCGGCGGTGACCCGCTCCCCCAGCCCCGCGGTCCACACCACCCCGGCCGCGGCCGACACCGGGTCCTCCTTGCGCGCCCGGCCCGCGCCCAGCCGCCAGGCGGCGACGCCGAGGGCGTAGGCGTCCAGCCGGGTGAGCGTGCCGCTGGCCGGGGCGGTCACCACATGCCGCTCGGCCGGCTGCGGCAGCGCGGCGTCGGGGTCGCCGCCCTGGGCTGTGACCATCCGCCGCCAGACGTCCATGGCGCGGCCGTCGGCCAG
>JAOPUQ010000413.1 GCA_025963425.1 Modestobacter sp.
GCGGCGTCCGCGTCGTTGCCCACCCACAGCGGGCGCTCCAGCCGGCCGCCGAGCTCCTTGCGCAGCGCCTGGTTGCGACAGGCCAGGTGCGGGCTGAACAGCACCGTGTCCCCGGTGCGGTCGAACCAGCCGGCGGCCCCGACGCCCACGCCGACCAGCGGGCTGCCGTGCCGCTCGGCGAGCTCGTCGACGACCGCGGCGATGGCGTCCTCTGTCGCCTCGACCGAGCGCCCCGGGGTGGCCCGGCGGGCGGTGCCCAGGATCGTGCCGTCGGGGGCGACGACGCCACCGGCGACCTTGGTGCCGCCGATGTCGATGCCCAGCGCAGGCAGGTCACTGGCGCCGGCGTCCTTGACGGGCGCGTCCTCGTACCGCATCACGCGACCTCGATCCGCTGGACGGACGCCGGGGCAGGCTCGGGGTCGTCCTCGGCGGGCGCCTCGGCAGGTCCTGGATCGGCCGGTGCCGGGTCGGCAGGTCCCGCGTCGGCCGGTGCCGCTGCCGCGGCGCGGATGACCGTGGCCGCGGTGCCGAGCAGGTCGGCCAGCCCCTCGAGCAGGTCGGGACGCCGACCGCGCAGCGCGGCCAGGCCGATGCACAGCGGGCACGAGCGGCACTCGGCCGCGTGCCCGGCGTCGTCCCCGGGCACGGAGCCGGCCGGCTGGTCGGCGCGGCCCATCCCGGCCAGCGCGTCGGCCAGGCCGGAGCCGGCGAGGAAGCGTCGGGCCTGGTCGACCCAGTCGGGCGCGGGGCTGGTCATGAGCGGCTCTCCTCAGCCTCGAGCAACCCGGTCGGCCACTGCGCCGGGTCGGGGGTGAACCGCACCTCCAGGGCGGCCTCGGCCGTGCGGGGAGCGGTGAGCGTCCCGCCGGAGACGGTGCAGCGGCGCAGCAGCGGGTCCAGCGGCACCGACCGGCGCTGCCCCTCCGCGGTGACCACCAGGTCGTCGGCCCAGCGGGTCAGCTCGACCGCGCCCCGCCGGGCGAAGGGCAGGGGCACCGCGAGCAGCCACCCACCGCCGTCCCGCCGCGGTGCCGGCACCGGGACCGGCGCGCGGTCGGTCCGGGGGACGGCGGCGTCGAGAGCCTGCAGCGCCGGGAGGTCGGCCGGCGGGACCGCGGCCTCGGCCACCTCGCGCAACGGGCCGAGAGCATCCCCGGCCAGCGCGGACAGCTCGTCGAGCGCAGCCTGCTGCACCCGCGCCCGCTGGGCCGCCCACTCCCCCGGCATGGCCGGCAGCACCCGGTCCACGGTCACCGACGCGACCTGCTGTCCCAGCACGGCCAGCGCGGTGGCGGTGGTGCGCAGCTCGTCGGCGGCCGCGGGCTCGGGGCGCAGCACCAGGTGGACGGCGGTGCGCGCGGGGTCCGCCAGCGGCACGTGCCCGATCAGCTCCTCCAGCGCCGCGACCCCACCCAGCAGGGCGGCCGCACCACCGGGCCGGCCCGGGACGACGGCCGAACGCAGGGTCGCCAGCACCCGCAGCCGGGGTGGGGCCGCCTGGGCCAGCCACCAGTGCAGGGCACCGGGCACGGCGACCAGGGCCAGCGCGGTGGCCGAGGGGCCGGCGTCCAGGACCACGACGTCGGTCCGGCCGGACGCGGCGTGGCCGGCCAGCGCGGCCAGCACCGCGAACTCCGACGCGGCGGGCACCGGGACCACCGAGCTGGCCGGCGGGACCCCGAACGGAAGGGCGGCGGACAGCTCGTCGACGTGCCGGGCCCACAGCTGCTCGAGGGCCGGCAGCGGGGTGACGTGGTCGACCTCGACCGCCCGGTCCAGGCCGGCGACCGGCGTGGGCCGGGTTGTCAGCAGCACGCAGCGCGACCCGGCGGCGGCCAGCCGCACCGCGGTGGCGGCGGCCACGGTGGAGGTGCCGGCGCCCCCGGGCCCGGTGACGAGGAGGATCTGCACGGATCAGCCCTCGACGCGCTTCTTGAGCTCCTTGAGCGCGGTGTCGAGGATGACCTTCTCCGCCTTGCGCTTGATCAGGCCGAGCATGGGGATGGCCAGGTCGATGGTGATCGAGTAGGTGACCTCGGTGGCGCCACCGGTGTCGCGCAGCGTGTAGGAGCCGTCCTGCCGCTTCTGCATCTGCCCCTGCACGAGGGTCCAGCTGACCCGTGAGTCGCCGTCCCAGGTGTAGTCCAGGACGTAGTCGTCCTTCACCGCGCTCTGCTCGATGACGAAGTGGACGCGTCGCGCCCGGCCGTCGGGTGCGCTCTCGACCACCTCGACGGTCCTCGCCGCGGCCACCCACTGCGGATAGCTGGGGAAGTCGGCGATCACCGCCATGACGTCGGCCGCAGGGGCGTCGATGACGATCGACTGGGTGGACTGGTCGGCCATGCGGCGCAGGGTAGTCGGTCGGTGCCGGGCCCCCGGCCTGCTCGGGGACCGGTTGCCCCGGCCGGGGGACGCCGCGGGCCCGCCGGGGAACGGTCCGGACACCGCCCCGGGGCGTTCGGCCACTGCCCGGTAGGACCGCCGGACTAGATTGCGGGGACCCCCAGCCCGGGGGCCGGAGGGCGACGGCGCCTCCCGCCGGGCGGGACAGAGAGGACCGGCGTGCGCGAGCTCAGCGTTCCCCCCACCGCCACCGTGGGGGCCGACGAGGCCCTGACGGACATGGTCGCCGTCAACGCGGCGGAACACCCCGCCGACGTCGGGCTACGCATCCAGCGCAACGGCCGCTGGGAGGACGTCACCTACGCGGAGTTCGCCGCCCAGGTGGCCGCGGTCGCCAAGGGACTGGTCGCCGGCGGCGTCCAGGCCGGCGACCGGGTGGGCCTGCTGGCCAAGACGCGGTACGAGTGGACGGTCCTGGACTACGCGATCTGGACCGCCGGCGCGGTCGTCGTCCCGGTGTACGAGACCTCCAGCGCCGACCAGATCTCCTGGATCCTCGCCGACTCCGGCGCCCGGGCCATCGTCGTGGAGACCGCTGAGCACGCCGCGTCGGTGGAGTCGGTGCGCGCCGAGGCACCCGAGCTCGGCCCGGTGTGGGTGATCGACGACGGCGCGCTGGAGACCCTCACCGCCGCCGGCGCCGACGTCCCGGACAGCGAGCTGGCCGCCCGCCGCGCCACCCTGACCGCCGACAGCCTGGCTACGCTGATCTACACCAGCGGCACCACCGGCCGGCCCAAGGGCTGCGAGCTGACGCACGCCAACTTCCTGTTCGAGATCCGCAACGGGATGAGCCTGCTGGGCAACTACCTGGACGAGCAGGGCTCCCTGCTGCTGTTCATCCCGCTGGCCCATGTGCTGGCCCGCGTGCTGCAGGTGGGCGCGATCAACACGCGCACCGTCATCGGGCACACCCCCGACGTGAAGGACCTGGTCGGCGACCTGGGCCGGTTCCAGCCGACCTTCGTGCTGGCCGTCCCCCGGGTGTTCGAGAAGGTCTACAACACCGCCAAGGCCACCGCCGACCAGGGCGGCAAGGGCAAGATCTTCGACAAGGCCGCCCAGGTGGCCGTCGACTGGTCCCGCGCCCAGGACACCGGTGGTCCCGGGCTGGCGCTCAAGGCCCAGCACGCGCTGTTCGACAAGCTGGTCTACGGCAAGCTGCGGGCCGCCCTCGGCGGGCGCTGCGCCGCGGCGATCTCCGGCGGGGCTCCGCTGGGCGAGCGGCTGGGCCACTTCTTCCGCGGCATGGGGGTCACCGTCTTCGAGGGCTACGGGCTCACCGAGACCACGGCGGCCGCCGCGGTCAACCACGACGCCGCGCTCCGCATCGGCACCGTCGGCCGCCCGCTGCCCGGCGTGGACGCCGCCATCGCCGACGACGGCGAGGTGCTGCTGCGCGGCGGGATCGTGATGCGCGGCTACTGGAAGAACGAGCAGGCCACCCGCGAGGCGATCGACGAGCACGGCTGGTTCCACACCGGCGACCTCGGCGAGCTCGACACCCAGGGCTTCCTGAAGATCACCGGCCGCAAGAAGGAGATCCTGGTGACCGCCGGGGGCAAGAACGTCGCCCCCGCCGTGCTGGAGGACCGGCTGCGGGCACACAAGCTGGTCAGCCAGTGCATCGTCGTGGGTGACCAGCGCCCGTTCATCGCCGCACTGATCACGCTGGACGAGGAGGCGCTGCCGGCCTGGCTCAAGGGCACGGGCAAGGACGCATCGCTCACGTCCGAGCAGCTGCGGGAGGACCCCGACGTGCTCGCCGAGCTCGAGGCCGCGGTGGCCGACGCGAACAAGGCCGTCTCGCACGCGGAGGCGATCAAGAAGTTCCGGGTGCTGGCCGCCGACTTCACCGAGGAGAACGGCACCCTCACCCCGAGCCTGAAGCTCAAGCGGGCCGTGGTGATGAAGGAGTTCGGCGACGAGGTCGAGGCGCTCTACGCGCGCTGAGAAAGGACCCCTCCTGGCTTCCCCCGCAGGCTCGGGGAGGCCGAGGAGGGGGCCTCAATGCTCGAGCACTGCGGCGAAGGTGGCGGCGATGGACGTCCAGGACCAGCGTTCCTCGACCCAGGCGCGCCCGGCCGCACCCATCGCCCGGGCCCGGTCCGGATCGTCGAGCAGCCCGACCAGCGCCGCGGCCACCGCGGCCGGTGACCGCGGGTCGACGACGTGCCCGGTCACGCCCTCCCGGACCGTCTCCGGCGCACCGCCGGAGGTCCCGGCCACCACCGGGAGACCGCAGGCGGCCGCCTCCAGATAGACCATGCCGAGGCCCTCGACGTCCAGGCCGTGCCGGCGGGTGCGGCAGGGCATCGCGAAGACGTACCCGGCGGCGTAGTGCTGGGGCAGGTCCACCGCCGCCACTCCCCCGGTCAGCACGACCGAGGCCCCCACGCCGCGGTCGGCGACGGCGCGGCGCAGCTGCTCCTCCAGCGGCCCGCCGCCGACCAGCAGCAGCCGGGCGTCGGGGTGCCGGGCCAGCACCTGGGGCCAGGCCTCGACCAGCACGTCCTGGCCCTTGCGGGGCACCAGCCGGGACACGCAGACCACCACCGGGGCCTCGCCGAGCCCGTACCGGGCCCGCACCGCTCTGCCGTCGACGTCCGGGGTGAAGGCGTCCACGTCCACCCCCGGGGACAGCTGCGCCAGGCGTGTGCGGCCGCCCAGCGCCGGCGCCAGCCGGTCGTGGGTGTACTCGCTGATGTAGGTCAGGACGTCGAGTCCCCCGGCGATCCGGCGCATCACCCCCCGGGCTCCCGGCAGCGCGACCCAGCCGGTCTCGTGCCCGTGGGTGGCCCCGATCAGCCGTTCCACCCCCGCGCGGCGGAGTGCGGGGCCCAGCAGCCCCAGCGGGGCCGCGGCGCCGAAGAACGCGGTGTCGCAGCCGTGCTCACGGGCCAGCCGGGCCGCCGTCCGGGCCGCGCCGGGCGTGGGCAGCAGCATCCCGGTCGGTGCCCGGACCACCTCGTAGGGCAGCCCGGCGTCGTGCTCGACCGACCCGGGGTGATCGGAGGCGAGGACGACCAGGGACTCCGGCGGCCGGGTGGCCAGCAGAGCCGCGACGAAGGTCTGGATGCCGCCCTGCCGCGGCGGGAAGTCGTTGGTGACGACCAGCGTCCGGTTCATCCGCGGTGGACCTTGACCCAGTCCTCGGCGAAGGCGATCCGCTGCGGCAC
>JAOPUQ010000416.1 GCA_025963425.1 Modestobacter sp.
TTCGAGGAGGTCGCCAAGCGCTCGGCGATGCTCGGCTTCGACGGCAAGTGGGTGCTGCACCCGGGCCAGATCGACGCGGCCAACGAGATCTACGCGCCGTCCCAGGAGGACTACGACCACGCCGAGCTGATCCTCGATGCCTACGAGTGGGCGACGTCGGAGGCCGGTGGCAAGAAGGGCTCGGCCATGCTCGGTGACGAGATGATCGACGAGGCCAGCCGCAAGATGGCGCTGGTGATCGCCGGCAAGGGCCGCGCCGCGGCCATGCAGCGCACGTCCTCGTTCACCCCGCCGGAGAGCTGATCCGGCGCCGGTGACCGGTGGCATGCCCGCCACCGGTCACCGGGCAGTGCTCAGGGGCCGAACGAGCCGCTGCTGATCGAGGCGACCGCCAGCAGCCAGAAGACCAGGCCCAGCACGAACAGCGCGGTGGAGATGCCGCCGACGATGATCGCGGCCAGCGCCAGGCCGTCGCCGGCCTCCCGGGTCCGCTGGATCTGCCGCCGGGCGATCAGCCCCGTGACCAGTCCGGCCGGCGGGAACGCGAAGCACAGCACCAGGGCCACGATCGCCATGGTGTTCGTCGGCGGCCGCCAGCCGACGGGCGCCCAGCCGGGAGGGCCGTAGCCACCGGCGGCGCCGTAGCCGGGCGGCGGGCCGTAGCTCCCCGCGGCGCCGTACCCCGGTGGGGCGCCGTAGCCGCCCGCCGTCCCGTAGCCGGGTGGGGGGCCGTACCCGGCGGGGGCGCCGTAGCCGGTGGCACTGTCGGGGGGCGGGTCGCCCCGGTAGGTGCCGTCGTCGGGCTGGGTCACGTCGTCCTCCTGGTGGCGGTCGTCGGCTCAGGCGCCGATGACCGGGGCCGGCAGCTGGCCCATCCGGCCGGCGATGCGTTGCGCCGCGGTCAGGGTGGCGTCCGGGTCCTCGCCGATCAAGACCGACAGCAGCGCGCCGCGCACCTGCGTGACGACGACCTGCGAGACGCCGTCGGCCAGTCGGTACTGCAGCACCAGCGCGTCGGCGGTGAGCCCGGTGGTCGTCAGCCCGGGCAGGAACGTGTAGTCCCCCGGCGGGCAGCTCGCGAAGGCGGTGCCCAGCTCGCGCAGCGCGAGCGCGGCGTTCCCGGCGGTGTCGTAGGCGATCGCCTCGCTGCTCACCGCCGGCGAGCCGGTGGGGTCCACGCCGACCACGGGGGACTTCGCCGTCCGGTGCGACTCCGCGGTGGCCGCGCCGCCGCAGATCCCGGCGAGGCTCGGGTCGTCGGACAGGTCGCCGTCGGGCACCGGGTTGGCCTGCACCGACCAGCCGGCCGGGAGGTCCGCGGCGCGCAGCGCGGTGGCCAGCGCCGCCTCCGCGGGGGTGGTGACGGTGGCGGGGTCGGCGGCTGCCTCCGCCTCGGCCGCGGCGACCGCGGCCGACGGTTCCGGTGACGCGGCGGCGCTCGGCGCGGACGACGTCGCCGCGGTGCCGCCCTCACCGCCCGCTCCGCAGCCGGCCAGGCCGAGCCCGGCCGCCAGCGCGACGAGCAGCACGCGGACCCGGCAGGTGCTCACCCACCCGACGGTAGCCGCTGGGTCTCGGCGAGGATGGCGGTGGCGAGGAACACGGCGAGTGGACGGCCGGCGTCGTCCATACTCCGGAGCAACCGAGACACCGCCGTCCCGAGGAGTGAGTGATGACCCGCCTGGCACAGACCGCGGACCTGACCGACATCCAGCAGGAGATCCTGTCGACCGTCCGCAGTTTCGTGGACAAGGAGATCATCCCCAAGGCCCAGGAGCTCGAGCACGGCGACATCTACCCCACGCAGATCGTCGAGGGGCTCAAGGAGATGGGCATCTTCGGGCTCACCATCCCCGAGGAGTTCGGCGGGCTGGGGGAGTCGCTGCTGACCTACGCGCTGGTCGCGGAGGAGATCGCCCGCGGCTGGATGAGCGTCTCCGGCGTCATCAACACGCACTTCATCGTCGCCCACCTGATCACCCAGCACGGCACGCCGGAGCAGAAGCAGGAGTACCTGCCGCGGATGGCCGCCGGCGACCTGCGCGGGGCGTTCTCCATGTCCGAGCCCGAGCTGGGGTCCGACGTGGCGGCGATCCGCACCAAGGCCACCCGGGACGGCGACGAGTACGTCATCAACGGGTCGAAGATGTGGCTGACCAACGGCGAGAACGCCACGCTGGTCGCCTTCCTGGTCAAGACCGACGAGGGCAGCGACTCGCCCTACAAGAACATGACGACCTTCCTGGTCGAGAAGACCCCGGGTCTGGGCGAGCGGCTGCCCGGCTTCTCCATCCCCGGGCGCATCGACAAGATGGGCTACAAGGGCATCGACACCACCGACGCCAGCTTCGACGGCTTCCGGATCGGCGCGGACAAGATCCTGGGCGGGGCTCCCGGCAAGGGCTTCTACCAGATGATGGACGGCGTCGAGGTCGGTCGCGTCAACGTCGCCGCCCGCGGCTGCGGGGTGGCGATCCGGGCCTTCGAGCTGGCCGTGGCCTACGCCCAGCAGCGGGAGACCTTCGGCAAGCCGATCGCCCAGCACCAGGCCATCGCCTTCAAGCTGGCCGAGATGGGCACCAAGGTCGAGGCCGCCCACACGATGATGGTGCGGGCCGCGCGGCTGAAGGACTCCGGGGCCCGCAACGACGTCGAGGCCGGCATGGCCAAGCTGATCGCCAGCGAGTTCGCCAGCGAGGTCACCCAGGACTCCTTCCGGATCCACGGTGGCTACGGCTACTCCAAGGAGTACGAGATCGAGCGGCTCATGCGCGAGGCGCCGTTCCTGCTCATCGGTGAGGGCACCAGCGAGATCCAGAAGACGATCATCAGCCGGGGCCTGCTCAAGGAGTACGCGCTCAAGCGGTGAGCCGTCGGGGATGGGTCTCGGCCCGGGACGCCGCGGGGAACTGGTGGCTGCTGTCGGTCTACGACGACGGCTGGTGCGCAGTTCCCGCGCCGGTCCGGACGGCGGAGGACACCCGCCGGCGGATCCGGGAGCTGATCGGCGCGCTGGTGGCGGTGGTCGGGCTGTTCGCCGCGGCGGCCGCCGCCGCGGCGCTGGTGCCCTCGGCACCCTGGCTGTCCTTCGTCCTGCTGGCGGCGAGCCTGGGCGTGCTGGTCGTGATCGGGGTCCGGGCCGCACGCCGTCGCGCCGACGCTCGACCGCCCGTCTTCGCCACCTCGGCCGAGCAGGCCGCCGCGGTCGACGGTGCCCGGCGGACGGCGCGGGACCAGGTGCGCGGGGTCGTCGTGCGCCGCGAGGGGCACGAGGACGTGGTCACGGTGACCCTGGGCCGGGGGCGGCCGGTGGTCTACCGCTCCCCGGACCGCACGCTGGGCCGGCTGCTCGCCTCCTGGGCGCCGGAGCCGCCCGGCCGCTGAGGCGCTCCCCGCACCTGGAAGGCCGCCGAGATGACGTGGCGCGTGCGGGCGCTGAGCTCGGCGAACAGCGCGGGCGCCTCGTCGAAGGGGATGACGTCGGTGAGCAGGTGGGTGCGGACCTCGTCGCCCGCGCCGGACAGCAGGGCCAGCGTCTCGTGCGAGAGGCGACGCCGGTCCCACTGAGTCGCCAGCCCCCGCGGCACCCGGCCGATCTGGGCGCAGCGGATCGCCAGCCCGTTGTGGTGGAACTCCTCGCCGAGGGCGACCTCACCGGCACCTCCGGTGTAGAAGGCCAGGTCGACGACGGTCCCCTGGGGCCGGAGGCAGCGCAGCGCGGTGGCCAGCGCGGATGCCGCTCCGCGGCACTGGAAGGCGACGTCGGCACCGCGATCGGCGGGACCGTGCCGCCAGCGGGTCTTGAGCTCGCGGGCCAGCTCGGGGGTGGTGTCGACGGCCTGCAGCCCGAGGGCCTCGGCGGCGGCTCGGCGGCTCGGGGTCGGGTCGGCGACGACGACCTCCGCCGCACCGTGCACCCGTGCCATCAGCCCGACCAGCAGCCCGATCGTGCCGCCCCCGGTGACCAGCACGAGGCGGCCACGGACCCCGTCGCCGAGGTCGGTGCCGCCGGCGTCCGCGGCGGCGTGCAGCAGCCCGTTGGCGCAGATCGGCCCGAGGTGGGCGACGTAGATCCCGAGCACCGGGTCGAGGTCGGCCGGCAGCGGCACGACGTGCTGGGTGAGCGGGTCGCCGTGCACGACGGTCGAGTGGCCGTAGGCCATGGCGACCAGGGCGCCCTCCGCGACGGCGGAGGTCCGGGTGTCGGTGACCCGGGCGACCTCCATGTAGCCGAGCCGCTCCACCGGGAACCGCTGCGCCGGTCGGTCCCGGGAGAACAGGCCCAGGTCGGCGTCCCATCCGGCGGAGAAGTACGGGCTGGTGCCGCGGTACCAGGTCAGCTCGGTGCCGGCGGACAGCCCGGTGAACAGCGTCTCCGCGCGGAAGCGCCCCTCGGCCAACGGCGGTTCGGGGCTCTCCGCGATCGCCAGTTCCCCGGCCCGGGGCACCACCAGGGTGCGGACCGGGGCCGGCGTGCTCATCGCCCGGTCACCCGGACGGTGCTGCCGGTCCGGGTCGCCTCGGCGATCATCCACGCCAGCCGGTGGGTGCGCAGCGCCTCGGCCACGTCCACCAGCCCGCCGGGTGCCGCGCGACCGGACAGCACGTCCACGAAGGCGCGGTCGACGGCGGTCCGGGCGTCCACCGTGGGCACCGTGCGCACGTCCTCGTCCCTGCCGTGGACCCGGAGGGTGGTCTCGGTGAGCTCCACGGAGACGCCGTCGCAGATGACGTCCAGCCCGGCGGCGGTCAGGGCCGGGAGCACGCAGGAGGTGCTCACCGTGCCCACGGCACCGGAGTCGAAGCGCAGCACGGCGGCGGTCGCATCGGGCACGTCCCGCCGCTCCGCCGTGGACGGCGCCGCCGCGCCGACGACCTCGGTGACCTCCCCGGCCAGCACCCGGACGAGGTCGAGGACGTGCGTGGCCTGCTCGACGACCTGACCGCCCGACCGATCGCGCCTGCTCCACCAGGCCGGTGGCGGGGTGGTGCCCCACCACCGGGCGCCGACCAGCCGCACCGCCGAGCCGGTCAGCGCCGCCCGCGCCCGGTCGACGGTGTCCAGGTGCCGCCAGTGGTAGCCGGTCGCGGTCGGCAGGCCGGACCGCCGGACGGCGTCGGCCACGCTCTCGGCGACGGCCAGGTCGGCCGCCAGCGGCTTCTCCACGAAGAAGGGCACGCCGGCCCGGATGACCGCCGCCTCGAGTTCACCGTGCGCGAACGGCGGCACGCACAGCCAGACGGCGTCCAGAGCGCGGGTCAGCAGCCCGTCGGCCTCGGCCACGGGGTCGGTGCCCAGCTCCGCGGCCAGCGCCCGCGCCGCCGCGGCGTCCGGGTCACAGACCCCGACCAGCTGCACGTCGTCGAAACCGGCCAGGGTGCGGGCGTGCCGGGCCCCGACGCCTCCGGCGCCGACCAGCCCCACCCGGACGGTCATCGCGCCGGGGTCGCGCCGGACGACGACGTCCCCTGCCTCCCGGGGACGGTCGGTACGTCACTCGTTCGTTCCATCGTGGCGATGCTGCCGTCCCCGTGCGCCATCCGCTCGCCCACGGCGCCGTCCCGTGGCAGCATTCCCACCCGGTCGGCACGCCTTCGACACCCCGCGGAGACGCGTGCGGTCCACCGGGTGGTGCAGCGGGGTGCGGGGGCGCGGGGATCGGCGGGTGCAACGGTGCCCCGCTGGACCGGGAGGACGACCGCATGCGCCAGGACGTCGCCAGCTGGCTCACCCGCCGTACCTACTCGGCGACCCAGTACCGGGCTCCGGAGTTGGTGGGGGCCAAGCAGGCACAGGGCAGCACGGTGAGCGTCGTCCTGCCCGCGCTGGACGAGGAACGCACCGTCGGTGCCATCGTCGCGGCGATCCACCGTGGACTCGTCGAGGGAGAACCGCTGGTCGACGAACTGGTCGTGGTCGACAGCGGCTCGACCGACCGGACGGCGTGTGTCGCCGAGGAGGCCGGTGCCCGGGTGGTCAGGGCCGAGGATGTTCTGCCCTGCCACGGCACCATCGCCGGGAAGGGCGAGGCGTTGTGGAAGTCGCTGCACGTCACCGACGGGGACCTGGTCGTCTTCATCGACTCCGACCTGATCGCCTTCGACCCGCAGTTCGTGGTCGGACTGCTCGGCCCGCTGCTCGGTGACCCAGCCGTCGGGTACGTCAAGGGCCTCTACGACCGTCCGGTGGAGACCGTGGCCGGGCTGGTGCCCACCGGGGGCGGCCGGGTCACCGAGCTGGTCGCCCGCCCGCTGCTGAACGCCCTGTGGCCGGAGCTGTCCGGGTTCGTCCAGCCGCTGTCCGGCGAGTACGCCGGCCGACGGCGGCTGCTGGAGCAGGTCCCGTTCGTGTCGCACTACGGCGTCGAGCTGGGTCTGCTGATCGACCTCGCCGAGCTGGCCGGGACCGATGCGCTCGCCCAGGTCGACCTCGGCACCCGCCAGCACTCCCACCAGTCCGATGCCGCGCTGGGCCGGATGGCCGGGCAGGTCCTGCAGACCGCGCTGGCCCGCTGCCCCGGTGTCGCGGTCCCCAGCGACCACCTGGTGCAGTTCGTCCGCACCGGAGCCGACATCGAGGCGGTCACCTGGGACGTCGGGGTGGTCCAGCGACCGCCGATGCAGTCGGTACCCGCCTACGCGGCCCGCCGTTCCGGACGTGCCGCGGGGCGTCCGGCGTGAGGATCCTGATGGACGCCGGCCCGTGGCTGCCCGTCCCCCCGGAGGGGTACGGCGGGCTGGAGAACGTCGTCGCCACGTTGACCACGGAGCTGCGCCGTCGTGGGCACCAGGTCGTCCTGGCCACCGTCGGGGAGAGCCGGCAGGTCGCCGACGGCCGTGTCTCGGCCTTCGCGTCCGGCCAGTTCCCGCGGCTGGCCGGCTCCTATTCCGAGGTGGTCGGCGCCGCGCACGCCCACGTGCAGGCGGTCGTGGCCGAGATCCGCCGGCAGGCCGCGGCCGGCGACCCCCTCGACCTCGTGCACACCCACCTGGAGGTGGTCGGCCCCGCGGTGCTGGCCGCCCTCGGGGAGGCCGCGCCGCCGGTCCTGCACACGCTGCACTGGGACCTGCGGCGCAACGCGGACTTCTACCGGTCCTTCGACGGCCGGGGCCGGGTCTGGTTCGCCGGGGTCTCGGACCCCCAGGTGGAGCGGGGGCCTGCCCGGCTGCGGCGCCAGGTCCTCGGGGTCGTGCCGCTGGCGGTGCCGATTCCCGACGACCCGCCGGCGAGCCCGGACGAGCGCACGGGGTCGGTCCTGGTGCTGTCCCGGTTGTGCGAGCTCAAGGGGACCGACATCGCGCTGCGGGCCTGCCGGGCGGCCGGTGTGCCGCTCGTGCTGGCCGGGCCGGTCGGTGGCCGGCCGGACCGGGCCGCCCTGGACGCGGCCCTGGCCGACCCGGCCAGTCCGGTGCGCGGCTATCCCGACGTCCAGTGGTTCCTCGAGCACGTCGACCCGTGGCTGGACGGCGACCGGGTGCGCTGGGTGGGCAGCGTCCAGGGGCGGGCGAAGGCGGAGCTGCTGCGCCGGTCGCGGGCGGTGCTGTTCCCGCTCCGCTGGGACGAGCCGGGCGGCACGGCCGTGTGCGAGGCGATGGCCGCCGGCACGCCGGTCGTCGCGATGGCCCGTGGCTGCCTGCCGTCCCTGGTCGATCCCGGGGTCACCGGCTTCCTCGCCGACAGCGAGGCCGACTTCACCGCGGCACTCACCCGGGTGGACGACCTGGACCCGCGGGCCTGTGCGGCGACGGCGCGGCGCCGCTTCGCCCCCGGGGTCATGGCCGACGGGTACGAGGCGCTCTACGCGGACGTGCGCCGCCGGGCAGCGGCGGCCCCCGGCCCGGACGGTCGCGTGCCGCGGGCGCGCTCGGGACAGACGCCGGTCGGGTGACCGGGCGGGGTCC
>JAOPUQ010000424.1 GCA_025963425.1 Modestobacter sp.
GAGGACACCGTGGACGTGCGGGTGGGGCCCGAGGTCGCCCCGGCGCTGCTGTCGGTGCTGCCGTTGCTGGGCGAGTGGCACGGCGAGGGCCAGGCCGCAGGCCCCGCCGGTGACCACCGCTTCGGCCAGTGGGTGCGGTTCGCCCA
The DNA here is from genome assembly GCA_025963425.1 of Modestobacter sp. Lineage (GTDB taxonomy): Bacteria > Actinomycetota > Actinomycetes > Mycobacteriales > Geodermatophilaceae > Modestobacter. The sequence goes on from JAOPUQ010000424.1 coordinate 147, forward strand.
CGACGGGCGGGACTTCCTCACCTACGAGTCGCGCACCTGGCGGCTCTCCGACGACGGCGCGGTGGTCGGCCCCGACCAGCGCGAGTCCGGCTTCTGGCGGCCCCGTGGCGAGGACGAGGTGGAGCTGCTGGTCTGCTCCCCGGCCGGCCTGGTCGAGATCTACGTCGGGACGGCCCGCACCACCACCAGCTGGGAGCTCACCAGTGACGTGCTGGCCCGGACGCCCGACCACCCCGACGTGAGCCGGGCCGCCCGGCTCTACGGGATCGTCGAGGGCGCGCTGATGTACGCCGTCGACCGGGCCGCCGGCGACTCGCCGCTGCGGCCCACCATGTCCGCCCGACTCGAGAGGATCCGCTGACCTCCGTGAGCACCCCGACCACCCCGCGACAGGTGGCCGACGCCTACGTCGACGCCGTCTGCGAGCTCAACCCGATCGTGGCCACCTCTCTGGGCCGGACGCCGGCCAGCGACCAGCTGCCCGACCTGAGCCCGGCCGGGCTCGCGGCGGAGGCCGAGCTGCAGCGGTCCACCCTGGCCGAGCTGGACCGCGTGCTGGCCGCCGACCCGGCCCTGGCCGAGGACGTCGTCGAGCTGCGCTGCGCCCGGCTGCTGCGCGAGCGGCTGACCGCCGGCCTGGCCCAGCACGAGGCCGGGGAGGGGCTGCGGGAGCTGTCCAACCTGTTCTCCCCGGTGCACTCGGTGCGCCAGGTCTTCTCGATGATGCCCACCCGGACCGCCGAGGACTGGTCGGTACTCGCCCGCCGGATGGCGCAGGTCCCCGGGGCCTACCGCGGCTACGTCGCCACCCTGACCGAGGGCGCGGCACAGGGCCTGTTCGCCGCCCCGCGGCAGGTGCACACCGTCGTCGGCCAGCTCGACGAGTGGCTGGCCGGCCCGTACTTCGCCGGCCTCGCCGCCGACGGCCCCGACGAGCTGCGGGCGGAGCTGGACGCCGCGGCCGCCGCCGCCGACGGCGCGGTGGCCGAGGTCCGTGACTTCCTGCGCGACACGTACGCACCGCAGGCCGAGGGCACCCCCGACGCGGTCGGGCGCGAGCGGTACGTCCGGTTCGCGCGGGCCTGGAACGGCACCGACCTGGGCGCCGGGGCCGGCCTGGAGGACGCCTACGCCTGGGGCTGGGCCGAGCACCTGCGCATCCGCGAGGAACAGCGGACCGCCGCCGAGCAAGTGCTCCCCGGGTCCACGCCGATGGAGGCGATGCGCTGGCTCAACGAGCACGGCGAGGCCGTGGACGGCGTCGAGCCGGTCCGGGTCCGGCTGCAGCAGATGATGGACGAGGCGATGGACGCCCTGGACGGCGTGCACTTCGAGCTGGCGGAGCCGATCCGCCGGGTCGAGGCGATGATCGCCCCGCCGGGCAGCGCCGCGGCGCCGTACTACACGCGCCCCGCGCAGGACTTCTCCCGGCCGGGCCGCACCTGGCTGCCCACGCTCGGCAAGGACCGGTTCCCGCTGTGGGACCTGGTCTCGACCTGGTACCACGAGGGCGTCCCGGGCCATCACCTCCAGCTGGCCCAGTGGGCGTACGTGTCCGGGCAGCTGTCGACCTACCAGACGTCGCTGGGGTCGGTGGGCGCGAACGTCGAGGGCTGGGCGCTCTACGCCGAGCGGCTGATGGACGAGCTGGGCTTCCTCACCGACCCAGGGGCGCGGCTGGGCTACCTGGACGCCCAGCAGATGCGCGCGGTCCGGGTGGTCATCGACATCGGCATGCATCTGGAGCTGCCCATCCCCGACGATGCCGACGGGACGCTCACCGAGCACCGCGGCCGCCCGTGGACCCCCGAGCTGGCCCGTGCCTTCTTCGGTGAGTACTGCGGCCGGGACAGCGCGTTCCTGGACAGCGAGCTGGTGCGCTACCTGGGCATGCCGGGGCAGGCGATCAGCTACAAGCTGGGCGAGCGGGCGTGGTTGGCCGGACGGGCCGCGGCGCAGCAGGCCCGCGGCGCCGAGTTCGACCTGAAGGCCTGGCACATGGCGGCGCTGTCGCAGGGCAGCCTGGGCCTGGACGACCTGGCCGCGGAGCTGGCCCAGCTCTGACCGGAGCCCCTGAGGTCAGTCGGGGGCGTCGGGCGGCGGCGGGTTGACCTGGTCGGCGTCCCAGGTCACCCGCTGCTTGGGCTCGGCCGGCACGGCCTCGAGGTCGGGGCGGGCAAGCAGTTCCGCGATGCAGCCGGCGGTGCCGCCGACGTAGGTGGACACCAGGTCGATGTCGGTGGCCACCAGCCAGGCCCGGTCGGCAGGCCACCAGAGGTTCGCGCTCTGCTCGAACGGCTCGGCCGCGAAGTTGACGGTGGCCAGCTCGATCGAGCCGTTGATCAGCCAGAACTCCCGGTCGCCGAGGGTCAGGGTGGGGTGGTCGGCGATCACCGCGCCACCCTGGCGCACCCCGAACCAGCACACGTCCGGGGTGGTGGTGTGCGGGGCCAGCACCTCGGTCAGCCGCTCGGCGACGGGTACCGGCAGGTGGCCGCGCGCAGGCGCGCCGTGCCACAGCGGGTCCTGGTCGTCGTTCTCGAAGTACTCCATGGAGCCGGTGACCGACCCCCACTGCATGAGTGGGTGCACCACGGTGCCGTTCGCGGCGGCGACGGAGGCCCAGGGGACCTCGACGTCCTCGTCGCCGACGTAGCGGACGGCGGGGTGGAAGACCCGCGCGACGGCCTCGAAGCGGGCCGGGACGAGGGAGGCGACGGTGTCCAGGGAGCGGCGGGCGAAGGCCTCGGCGAGCCAGGCGCCGGCGGAGGTGTCCAGCGCCACGGCGCGGCCGGCGAACTGCACGCGGGCTCCCCTCGGACTGCCGCGGTCCTGCCTCGGAGAACGGACAACCCCCGGGCTGTTCCGCGGCGCTCGCCCCAGGGTAGGGGAGTGCGGCTCGCGGGCCGACTGGACATTGGTCGGCGGCCCGGGGGTCGGGTGACTGTCCGGTTCTCGCTCGCCGCCGTACGACGGACGGGCGATCTGCCGTCGCTCAGACCTCGGTCTGAACGGGCGGCCCATCTGGACGGCGGCTAGCGGACAGCCACCTCACGTGTCCTGGACGTATGCAATTTCCGGACCACCTCCTCTCTCGTGTACCTCGACGGTACGACGCCTCGGAGCGGTCGGCAACGCGCTTTTCTCAGCTCTCGGCGGACGGCCGCTGGTAGACGTCGGGGATCCCGTCGGCGTCGTCGTCCCGCTGCTCCTCGGCGCTGATCCGGCGGTACCGGCGGTCCCGCAGCCGCAGCAGGACCGCGGCCAGCAGGGCGGCGAGCACGGTGCCGGTGAGGACGCCGACCTTGACGTGCTCGTCGCGCAGGGACCCCGCGCCGAAGGCGAGCTCACCGATCAGCAGCGAGACGGTGAAGCCGATGCCGCCGAGGACCGACAGCCCGAGGACGTCGGGCCAGCCGAGCTCGGGGTCGAGCTCCGCGCGGGTGAACCGGCTGACCAGCCAGGTGGCGCCCCCGATGCCCACCGTCTTGCCGACCACCAGGCCGACCACGATGCCGACCGCCACGCTGTCGGTCAGCGCCGCGCCCAGACCGGACAGCCCCCCGACGGTGACCCCGGCGGAGAAGAAGGCGAAGACCGGGACGGCGAAGCCCGCCGACAGCGGCCGGATGCGGTGCTCGAAGTGCTCGGCCAGCCCGGGACCGGCGTCCGGCCCCCCGGCGGCGGCGCTGCGGACCACCGGCACCGTGAAGGCCAGCAGCACCCCGGCGACGGTGGCGTGCACCCCGGAGGCGTGCACCAGGGCCCAGGCGACCGCGGCCAGCGGCAGCAGCAGCCACCAGGAACGGACCCGCTTCTGCACCAGGACGCCGAACGCCGCGATGGGGACCAGGGCCAGCAGCAGCGGCACGACGTCCAGTGCCGCGGTGTAGAAGAGGGCGATGATCGTGATGGCCAGCAGGTCGTCGACGATGGCCAGGGTGAGCAGGAACGTGCGCAGCCCGGTGGGCAGTGCGGTGCTGATGACCGCCAGGACGGCGAGGGCGAAGGCGATGTCGGTGGCCGTCGGGATGGCCCAGCCGGACAGGGCGCCGTCGCCGGTCCCCAGGTTCAGCACGGTGTAGAGGACGGCGGGCACGATCATCCCGCCGACCGCGGCCGCGACGGGGAGTGCGGCCTTGCGCGGGTCGCGCAGGTCGCCGGCGACGAACTCCCGCTTGAGCTCCAGCCCGGCGACGAAGAAGAAGACGGCGAGCAGGCCGTCGGCCGCCCAGGTGCCCAGCGTGAGGTCCAGGTGCAGGCCCGCCGGACCCACCGTGGTGTCCCGGAACGCCGTGTAGCTGTCGGCCCAGGGCGTGTTGGCCCAGACCAGCGCGACCAGGGCGCCGACCATCAGCAGCACCCCGCCGACGGTCTCCTTGCGCAGGACGCCGGCGATGCGGCTGGCCTCGCCCCAGGAGCCACGGGCGAACAGGGTGGTGGGGGAGGAGGTCACGAGGCGGCTCCGGGGTGCGGGGTCGGGTCAGGAGTTGCCGACCAGACTTCCCGGCGCACCGCGGGCCACCCTACCGGCAACCTGCCCCGGCCGACGAGAGGACGGCAGTCCGGTTTCCGGGGCCGGGGTCAGCGGGGGCCTAGGCTGATCACGTGTCTGGTGAGCGTGGCGCACCCGGCCTCGCCGGCCGGCTGCGCGCCGAGGGCCTGCGGCTGACCAGCCAGCGCGAGCGGGTGCTGGCCGCGGTGGCGGCGCTGGAGCACGGCACGCCGGAGGAGATCGGCGCCCGGCTGCGGGCCGA
>JAOPUQ010000430.1 GCA_025963425.1 Modestobacter sp.
GTGATGCACGTCGACACCGGGCACAACTTCCCCGAGGTCATCGAGTACCGCGACCGCCGGGTGGCCGAGGCCGGCGTCCAGCTGATCGTCGCCTCCGTCCAGGAGGCCATCGACAGCGGCCGGGTGAAGGAACAAACCGGGCCGCGCGCCAGCCGCAACCCGCTGCAGACCGTCGCCCTGCTCGACGGCATCGAGAAGCACCAGTTCGACGCCGCCTTCGGCGGTGCCCGCCGCGACGAGGAGAAGGCCCGCGCCAAGGAGCGCGTCTACTCCTTCCGCGACGAGTTCGGCCAGTGGGACCCCAAGAACCAGCGCCCCGAGCTCTGGTCGCTCTACAACGGCCGGCACCACCGCGGCGAGCACATCCGGGTCTTCCCGCTGTCCAACTGGACCGAGCTGGACATCTGGCAGTACATCGGCCGCGAGGGCATCGACCTGCCCTCCATCTACTTCGCCCACCAGCGCCAGCTGTTCCTGCGCGACGGCATGCTGCTGTGGCCCAACGAGCACCTGCAGCCGATGGACGGCGAGGAGGTGTTCGAGCAGACCGTGCGCTACCGCACCGTCGGCGACGTCACCTGCACCGGCGCCGTGGAGTCCACGGCGAGCACCGTCGAGGAGATCGTCGAGGAGGTGGCCGCCACGCACGTCACCGAGCGGGGCGCCACCCGCGCCGACGACCGGGCCAGCGAGGCCGCGATGGAAGACCGCAAGCGTGAGGGGTACTTCTGATGGAGATGCTGCGGGTCGCCACAGCCGGATCGGTGGACGACGGCAAGTCGACGCTCATCGGCCGGCTGCTCTACGACACCAAGTCGATCTTCACCGACCAGCTGGAGGCCGTCGAGCGCACCAGTGCCGCGCGCGGTGACGAGTACACCAACCTGGCGCTGCTCACCGACGGCCTGCGGGCCGAGCGGGAACAGGGCATCACCATCGACGTCGCCTACCGCTACTTCGCGACGCCGAAGCGGAAATTCATCATCGCCGACACCCCGGGGCACATCCAGTACACCCGGAACATGGTCACCGGCGCCTCGACGGCCAACGCCGCGCTGATCCTGATCGACGCCCGCAAGGGCATCCTGGAGCAGAGCCGGCGGCACGCCTTCCTGGCCTCGCTGCTGCGCGTCCCGCACCTGGTGCTGTGCGTGAACAAGATGGACCTCGTCGACTACGACCAGGGCGTCTTCGACGCGATCGCCGAGGAGTTCCGGCACTTCGCCGCCAAGCTGGAGATCGGCGACCTCACCGTCATCCCGGTGTCCGCGCTGGCCGGGGACAACGTGGTCACCCGCTCGGCCAACATGCCCTGGTACGAGGGGACGTCGCTGCTGCACCACCTCGAGGGGCTGCACATCGCCTCCGACCGGAACCTGATCGACGCCCGGTTCCCGGTGCAGTACGTCGTCCGCCCGTTCTCCGGCTCGCACCTGGACTACCGGGGCTACGCCGGGCAGGTCGCCGGCGGCATCTTCAAGCCCGGGGACGACGTGGTGGTGCTGCCCTCGGGGCTGCCGTCGAAGATCGCCGCCATCGAGACCATGGACGGCCCGGTCGACGAGGCGTTCGCGCCGATGTCGGTCACCATCCGGCTCACCGACGAGATCGACATCTCCCGCGGGGACATGATCTGCCGGCCGAACAACCAGCCGGCGGTCTCCCAGGACGTCGACGCGATGGTCTGCTGGATGGGCGACGAGCCGATGCGCCCGGGCGGCAAGTACGCGATCAAGCACACCACCCGGGCCGCCCGGACGATGGTGAAGAGCCTGCGCTACCGGCTCGACGTCAACTCGCTGCACCGCGACGAGCAGGCCGCCACCCTGGGGCTCAACGAGATCGGCCGGCTGCAGCTGCGGGTCACCGCCCCGCTGTTCACCGATCCGTACCGGAGCAACCGGACGACGGGCAGCTTCATCCTCATCGACGAGGGCACCAACGCCACCGTCGCCGCGGGGATGGTGCTCTGAGGCGTCACTCCCAGCGACGACACGAGCTCCGCACCCGGCTCCTCCGCCGGGTGCGGAGCTCGTGTTTTTCAGCTCGGACAGGAGAAGTCAGGGTGTCCGCTGAGTGTGGGCTGAGGATGTCCGGTGTTCACGGCCTGTCACCGGACACTCGTTGTGCAGTGAGACACAACGGCAGATGACGCACAGGTGAACCTCAGGGCTTGCAGAACCGGACGTTCACGACCACGTTCCCCCACACAGCTTCGGTAGAGCCCGCGCTCCGGACGCGTGCCGCCGGACGGGGGGTCCGATGACATTCGGTAGGACGACAGGACGACCGCACACGCGTGCTGATCAACAGGTGCAGGCGCTGGTCGAGGACCGGCTGCGCCTGGCGGTGCACGAGATCCGGCAGCCGGTCTCGGCGGTGTTCGCCCTCGCCGAGGCCGCCCGCGGCCTGCCCGGGGTGACCGGGGAGATCAGCGCGCACCTGGACCGGATCATCGAGCAGGTCCAGGAGGTGTCCGCGGCGGCCAGCAGCGTGCTGAGCGCGGGCGCCGGCGGGGACACCGGCCCGGTCGACCTCGGGGAGGTCCTGGAGTCGGTCTGCGCCGCCGTCCGCGTCACCTGGGACGGCACGCTGGTGCGTCACGGCGACCACGGGCGGCTGCTCGCCACCGGGAGCCGGGTCGTGTTGCGCCGCTGCCTGGTCAACGTCGTCGACAACGCCGTCCGTGCCGCCGGGCCGGACGGGAAGGTCGTGATCCTCGTCCGGCGCAGCGCCGAGGCCATCCGCGTCGACGTCGAGGACGACGGTCCCGGCTTCGGGCACGTCCCCAGGGTGACCGGCCTCGGCCTGGCGGTGACCCGGCAGGCGCTCGAGGCGGTCGGGGGCTCGCTGTCGGTCGGCCTGCCGTCGGGGATCGGCGGCGCCCGGGTGGCCCTGGTCCTGCCGGCCTGGCTCGCGGGGGACACCTACCAGGACCCGCCCGGCCGCGCGGTCTGACCGGGCCAGGGCGAGGCGGAGCGGACATGCGCGTCGTGCTGTGCGACGACCACCGGCTGTTCGTCGAGCCGCTGGCGGCCGCCCTCACGGTGCGCGGCCACGAGGTGGCCGTGGTGCACCGCCCCGCCGACGTGGTCGGGGCGGCCGAGCAGCACCAGCCCGACGTCTGTGTCCTCGACCTCCGCTTCCCCGAGGGCGACGGCCTCGACGCGGTCGCGGCACTGCGCTCCTGGCGACCGGAGTGCCCCGTCCTGGTGCTGTCCGGCTCCGTCGACGTCCGGGACCTCTCCGCCGCCGCAGCGGCCGGTGCCGCCGGCTTCCTCCGCAAGGACCAGCCGATCACCGCGATCTTCGACGCCCTCGACCGGATCGCCGCCGGCCGGGAGGTCGCCCTCCCGCCGCTGCCCCGCCCGGCGGCCCGCTCGGACGAGCAGGTCGAGGTGCGCCGGCTGGTCGGCCATCTCACCGCCCGGGAACGCGACGTGCTCCGGCGCCTGGTCGAGGCCGAGGACACCGTCGTCATCGCCCGCGCCCTGGGCGTGGCCCCCAGTACGGCCCGCACCCACCTGCAGAACGTGCTGCAGAAGCTGGGTGTGCACACCCGGTTGCAGGCCGTCGCCCTGGTCGTCTCCGCGGGTCTGGACGTCGAGTTGTGACGGAGGACTACTGCAGCAGGCGTAATGCCGCCTCCGTCACCTGGAGGTCGACGATGCCCGGTGGGCTCCCGGACCATCCCGGCATGCACGCCATCCGCGTCCTGCTCGGCGACGGCCACCGGTCCTTCGTCGAGGCGCTCGCCATGCGCCTGGACGTGGAGCCCGGCCTCCGGGTCGTCGCCGCCGTCGTCCAGCCCGAGGACGCCGTGCGGGCCGTCCAGGCGCAGCCGGTCGACGTCGCCGTCCTGGCCGTCAACAGCGATGTCACCGGCTTCCTGTCCGTCGGCCCCCACCTGATGGCGTCCTGCCCGGACATCGCCCTCGTCGGCGTGACCGGCCAGGACGACCCGGCGCTGCTGGCCCGCGCGGTGCGCGCCGGGTTCCGCGGGTGGGTGCCCAAGGACGTCGGGCTCGGTGCCCTGCTCGACGTGCTGCCGGCGGTCTGCCGCGGCGAGACGTGCATCCCCCCGCTGCTGCTGACCGGGCTGCTGCGGGCACTGCTGGAGGGCGACGCGGAACAGCGTGCCGCCGAGCTCCCGTTCACCTCGCTGACCACCCGGGAGCAGCAGGTGCTGCGGGCGATGTCCAGCGGGGCCAGCCGGCAGGAGATCGCCGTCCAGCTGGGCATCTCACCGAACACGGTGCGCACCCACATGCAGAGCATCCTCACCAAGCTCGGCGTGCACACCTCGCTCGCCGCCGTCACGCTCGCCCGACGCGCCGGCATCAGCTGACCGGGCGGCCGGGCGGCCCGTTGCGCGGGCCCCACGGGCCCGGGCGCCAACTGGACGGGCGTCTGGACACCGACCCCCAGATGGTGACCCTGTGCGGTCACACCTTCACGAACAGGCCCTTGACCTGGACGTTTACGGCTGAAACTCCGACGTCCTACGTAGTACGGCTCATCTCCGTGACGGATCCCTCCCCACGTCTGGACACCTAGCGTCGTTCGGCATCCGGTTACGGACGGAATGGGGGAGAACGCATGAAGTGCATCGTCACGGGAGCCGCAGGGTTCGTCGGTTCCCACCTGTCCGAGCACCTCCTGGCACAGGGCGACGAGGTCGTGGGCATCGACTGCCTCACCGACTACTACGACCCGTGCCTCAAGGAGCTCAACCTGCTCGACGTGCTCGGCAACGAGCGCTTCACCCTCTGCCGGCAGGACCTGCGCAGCGCCCCGCTGGGCCGGCTGTTCGCCGACGCCGACGTGGTGTTCCACCTCGCCGGCCAGCCCGGCGTGCGGCCCTCGTGGGGGGCGGAGTTCGCCACCTACGTCGAGCGCAACGTGCTGGCCACCCAGACCGTGCTCGAGGCCGCCCGCACCGCGCCGCTGACCAAGCTCGTCTACGCCTCCAGCTCCAGCGTCTACGGCGACGCGGAGTCCTACCCGACGGCCGAGACGCTGCGCCCGCAGCCGGTCTCCCCGTACGGCGTCACCAAGCTCGCCGCCGAGCACCTCTGCGAGCTCTACCGCGTCGGCTTCGGCGTCCCCACCGTCTCGCTGCGGCTGTTCACCGTCTACGGGCCGCGCCAGCGCCCCGACATGGCGTTCAGCAAGCTCGTCCGCGCCGGGGTCTCCGGTGGGCTGTTCGAGCTCTACGGCGACGGCGGGCAGACCCGCGACTTCACCTACGTCGCCGACGTGGTCGGGGCGATGCGTGACGCCGCCGTCTCCGACTTCACCGGCGTGGCCAACATCGGGGGCGGCAGCCGCACCTCGATGAACGAGGTGCTCGACATCGTCACCGAGGTGGCCGGGCCGCCCGTCGTCCGCCGGCTGCCCAGCCAGCGCGGCGACGTGCGGGACACCGCGGCGGACACCCGGACGGCGTTCGAGGGGTTCGGCTACGTCCCGCGGGTCGGCCTGCGCCAGGGGCTCGCGGCGATGGCCGACGCCGCCCGCCGCGCCGCCGTCCCGGGCAGCCCCGCCGTCCCCGCCGTGAGCGGGCACGCGTGATGCCGACAGGTGCGGACGACGTCTGCGGCGACCGATGACGACCGATGTCGAGAGCAGCGCGGTGGTCCCGACGCCGGCCCCGGTGACGGTGCCGCCCACCGGCCCGGCTCGCGCCGCCGCCCCCGTCCCGCCCGTGGCCGTGACGCCGGTCCCGTCGCCTGCGCCGCACACCCGGGCGAGCCGGCTGGCAGCGCATGCCCCGTCGGCCCTGCTGGTGGCCGTCGACGTGGTCGCGTTCACCGGCGCGATGCTGCTGACCGGCACCCAGGGGTACAAGACGCTCACCGTGCTCGCCCTGGTGGTGGCCTTCTTCCACAACGCCGACCTCTACCGGGCCCGGCTGAACCTGTCGGTGCTGGACGACACCCCGGCGATCGTCGGCCGGTCGCTGGCCGCCGGTGCGGGTGCCATGGTCCTGGGCGGCCTCGGCGACGGGCTGGCGGGCACGGCGCGGCTGGGAACCGCGCTGGTGTTCGGGGCGCTGTCCCTGGCGGGCCGCGCCCTCGCCTACGACGCCATCCGGGTGACCCGGCGCCGCCACCGGCTGCGCCAGCGGACGCTGCTGCTGGGCGCCGGCACGCTGGCCGGATCGCTGGGGCGGAACCTGCTGGCCCACCCCGAGTACGGGCTGCAGCCCGAGGGCCTGCTCGACGACGACCCGCTGCTGGCCGAGGAGGAACGCCCCGTCCCCGTGCTCGGCGGCTACGCCGACCTGTCCCGGGTGGTGCTCGAGCACGACATCGACGTCGTGATCGTCACCTACGGCTCGGTGCGGGAGCCCTCGATGGTGGCGATGCTGCGGACCTGCGACCGGCTGTCCTGCGAGATCTTCTTCGTGCCGCGGCTCTACGAGCTGCACGCGCTGACCAAGGACACCGAGGTCCTGTGGGGCCTGCCGCTGGTGCGACTGCGGCGGGCGCCGTTCCGCACCGGCGCCTGGACCGGCAAGCGGGTGGGGGATGCGGTCATCGCCGCCGTCGCCCTGCTGCTGCTGGCCCCGGTGATGGTGCCGTGCGCCCTGCTCAGCCGGTGGGAGACCGGGTCGGCGCTGTTCCGCCAGACCCGGATCGGGCTGGACGGCCGGCCCTTCACGCTGCTGAAGTTCTGCTCGCTGCGCCCGGCGCCGGGCACGGAGCCCGGCAAGCGCTGGAACATCGCGCAGGACCAGGGGCTGCGGCCCTTCGGCAAGTTCCTGCGCCGTACGTCACTGGACGAGCTCCCGCAGCTGTGGAACGTGCTGCGCGGCGACATGAGCCTGGTCGGCCCCCGGCCCGAGCGGCCCTACTTCGTCGACGAGTTCACCCGGCAGTACCCCTGGTACGACGCCCGCCACCGGGTTCCGGTCGGGCTCACCGGGTGGGCGCAGGTGCACGGGCTCCGCGGTGACACGTCGATCGCCGACCGGGCCCGCTTCGACAACATGTACATCCAGAACTGGTCGATGTGGGGCGACATCAAGATCATGTGTCGCACGGTCGGCGAGGTCCTCCGGGCGGCGGGCCGATGATCGACCGCGCCCTGGGTGGGCGGTGCCGCGGCGCACCTCCCGCGGCCCCCCGCCGCCGGCCCCGCCCCCGGCC
>JAOPUQ010000443.1 GCA_025963425.1 Modestobacter sp.
TGGCCGGCGGGGCCGACTGCGGGCCCCGCGCAGCCGAAGCGTCGGGACGGGCGGCCGGGCGACCGGACAGCGGCCGCGCACCGGCGGACCGGACGGGGGCCGGCGTGACGGGGGTCTTGCTGAGCTCTGCGCTGGTCATCGACTCGCTCCTCACATCCGGCGCCGACCGGGTCGAACGTCTGTTCGATTCGAACGCCTGTGCGATGTCTACCGGAGGGCACCGACGAAATCACGCCGACACGGCGTGTCTTCGAACAAGTGTTTGAACGGGAGCCGGAAGGGCGTTACTGTGCGTATCGATCACCAGGGCACGTGTAGCAGGACAGACACCGAGGCAGACCAGGTGCCGGACGGGCGCACCGCGGGGTGCGCCGGGCGAGGGGGACACATGGCGGTCGACAGGCGGACGCCGGAGGGCACGACGGGCACGCCCCGTCGCAAGCGGGCCGCGCAGGCCCCGGCGGGCGAGGCCGGCAGCGGCGCCGCGGTCCGCGAGTTCCCCGAGCGGGGCGAGGCCGGCGACGGTCTCACCCAGCGCCAGCGCCGGGTGCTCGAGGTCATCCGCGACTCCATCGAGCGGCGCGGGTACCCACCCTCGGTCCGCGAGATCGGTGAGGCCGTCGGCCTGTCCTCGGCGTCCTCGGTCGCCCACCAGCTGTCGGTCCTGCAGCGCAAGGGCTGGCTGCGCCGCGACCCCAACCGGCCGCGGGCCCTCGACGTCCGCCTGCCGGGCGAGGTCCCCGGGGAGGCCGCGACCGCGCAGGCGCTGGCCGGCTCCGGCGCGGCCAGCGGCACCGACGAGGCGCGGACCCCGGTGCCCACCTACGTCCCCCTCGTGGGCCGGATCGCCGCGGGTGGCCCGGTACTGGCCGAGCAGGCCGTCGAGGACGTCTTCCCACTGCCCCGCGAGCTGGTCGGCGAGGGCACCCTGTTCATGCTCAAGGTCACCGGTGACTCGATGGTCGAGGCGGCCATCTGCGACGGCGACTGGGTGGTCGTGCGACAGCAGCCCACCGCGGAGAACGGCGAGATCGTTGCTGCGATGATCGACGGAGAGGCGACCGTCAAGACCTACAAGCGGCGCGACGGGCACGTGTGGCTGATGCCGCACAACCCCGCCTACGAGCCCATCCCGGGCGACGACGCCACGGTCCTGGGCCGGGTCGTGACCGTGCTGCGCCGGGTCTGACCCGACCGGCCGCGCACACCGGCCCGCGACGGGCGCCGGACGCAACCGGAGGGCCTCAGGCCCGACGGCGCAGCTTCCGCCACGTCCACAGGACCAGCGTGGCCACCGCAGCGGCGATCGCCGCTGCGGTGATAGCACCGGCCCGGCCCGTGCCCGGCAGCGCGGCCGCGGCCGGGTCGGCGGCCGGTCCGGTCGCCGCCGCGGGAGCGACCGCACCGTCGACGGGGACGACCGTCACCACCGCCGGCAACCCCTCCCCCGAGACGAGGAGGTCGCGACCGTTCTCCGCGAAGGCGATCGCCTCGCCCTGTGGGGAGTCCGGCAGCGGCACCCGGACGGGCGCACCGTGCAGGGCGCCCACGACGTCGGAGCCGCTGAGCGGCCAGACATAGGCGTCGGTGTACGTGCGCAGAGCGATCCGCTGCCCGTCGCCGGACACCGCCCCGCCGGTGACCAGCAGCTGCCCGGCCCGGCCGACGGGGCCGCCCGGGGTGCCGGTGAGGGTGAAACCCAGCTGGGCGACCTTCGACATGGTCAGCGTGGCCCCGTCGACCATCGGCGTGTCAGGGCGGTACACCGCGCTGGCGCCCAGGACCTCCTTGGTGACCAGGTACGGCGTGCCGTCCGGGGCCAGCAGCAGGGCCTCGGCATCGTGCGCACCGTCGGGGTAGGTGAGCCGGGTCAGCGACGTGCCGCCGTCCGGGCGCACCCCGATCATCGCCACGGTGGTGCGGTTCTGCCGGTTGTCGCCGGTGTCGGCGAGCCAGATCGTGCCGTCCGCGGCCAGCGCGAGGTCCTCGGGGTCATAGGGGTTGACCGGGGCATCGCGCACCTCGCCGACCGCGCACGCGGTGTCCAGCGCATAGACCGTGGCCGAGTCGCCGCCGTCGTTCATCGCCAGCAGGGTCTGACCGGCGGTGGCCAGGCCGGACAGCTCGGGCAGCCGGGGGTCGGTGATCGTGCACTGCGTCGCGGGGGCGCCGTAGGCGTCGGCCACCGCGTCGGGCGTCGTCTCGGCGGCGACCGGTGAGGCGGGGAGCACGGCCCACAGCAGGCCGAGCGGGACGACCGCCAGCGCACCGGCGGCGCGGACGGCCGGGCTACGCCTGACGCCGGCCTGCTCTGGCACGCGCCCAGCGTGACACCAGCACTGCGTCCAGCAGGTGCACCACGCCCAGGAGCAACAGACCCACGGCGCCGCCGACCACCGCATCGGTGACCCAGTGGAAGTCCAGCGCCACCATGGCCACACCGGTGGCCACCGGTCCCAGCAGGCTCAGGACCCAGGTGGCCCGCTGGACCCGGTCGGGCAGACCGAACTGCACCGCCTGCCAGCGCGCCACGCCCCACATCAGCACGGCGTTGGCCACGTGACCGGAGGGATAGCTGGCCCCGTCGCGGTGGAAGAACGAGCCGGGGTAGGCCGGCGCGGTGCGTCCGGTCCCCCACTTGAAGGCGTAGACGACCGCGGTCAGCAGGACCAGGGCCAGCACCACGCGGAGCAGCGGCAGGACGGTGCGCTCGCGCCACCACAGCCAGCCGACCAGACCGGCGAGCACGATGAGGATGAAGCCGCGGCCACCGGCCTGGGTGAACACCCACACCGGCCAGTAGCCGTCGGAGTGCCGCAGGTCCCAGGAGCTGACCACCTCGGAGACGCGCAGGTCCATGCGCTCGAGCCAGCCCCGGGTGAGCAGCTCGACGGTGACCGCGGTGGTGACCACTGCGGCCACGGCCAGCAACCACCACGGCGGCCGGCCGGTGCCGATCACCCGCGCGGGAGCCGACAGTGGCGGTCCCCCGAAGGGTTCCGCCGCCCGCTGCACCGCGCCGCTGGCCACGACGTCACGGTACCGGGACCGTGACCTGTTCGTGATCATCCCCATCCGCGCGGCGGAAGGGGACCTCGGGCGCGCTCCGGCCCGGGCCCTCGGTGGAGGAACCCGGGCCGGGACGTCGGTCAGGCGACCGGTGCGCTGAAGTCGGTCAGCGCCGCTGCCAGCCCCGCGTCGACCCGGGCCGACAGCCGGGTGCCGTCGACCTCGTGCTGCTCGCTGAGCACCTCGCCGTCCCGGTGCACCCGGGCGACCAGGTCACCCCGGCCGTAGGGCACCAGCACGTCGACGTCGACGTCGGGGTGCGGGAGCCGTGCGGCGATGACCTCGCGCAGCTCGGCGAGGCCCTCCCCCGTCCGGGCGGACACCCAGGAGGCACCGGGCAGGGCCTGCCGCAGGAGCAGCACGTCCTCCTCGGTCATGGCGTCGACCTTGTTGACCACGATCAGCTCCGGCACCGCCGCCGCGTCGATCTCGTTGAGCACGACCCGGACGGCGTTGATCTGACCCAGCGGGTCGGGGTCGGAGCCGTCGACGATGTGCAGCAGGAGGTCGGCGGCCGCGACCTCCTCGAGGGTCGACCGGAAGGCGTCGACGAGCTGGTGCGGCAGGTGCCTCACGAACCCGACGGTGTCGGTGAGGGTGTACTCGCGGCCCTCGGGGGACTCCGCCCGGCGGACCGTGGGGTCCAGGGTGGCGAACAGCGCGTCCTGCACCAGCACCCCGGCATCGGTGAGCTGGTTGAGCAGGCTGGACTTTCCGGCGTTGGTGTACCCGGCGATGGCCACGCTGGGCACCGCGTTGCGGTCCCGGGAGGAGCGCTGGGTCGCCCGCGCGGTGGCCATCCCGGCGATCTCGCGGCGCAGCTTGCTCACCCGCGACCGGATCCGTCGGCGGTCGGTCTCGATCTTCGTCTCGCCGGGACCGCGGGTGCCGATGCCGCCACCACCGGCGACGCGGCCACCGGCCTGCCGGCTCAGCGACTCACCCCAACCACGCAGCCGCGGCAGCATGTACTGCATCTGGGCCAGCTCGACCTGGGCCTTGCCTTCCCGGCTGGTCGCGTGCTGGGCGAAGATGTCCAGGATCAACGCGGTCCGGTCGACCACCTTGACCTTGAGCACCTTCTCCAGCTGGTTCAGCTGGCCGGGGGTGAGCTCACAGTCGAAGACCACTGTGTCGGCGCCGGTGTCCGCGACGATGTCGCGGATCTCGTTGGCCTTGCCCGACCCCACGTAGGTGGCCGGGTCGGGCTTGTCCCGCCGCTGCACGAGGGCCTCGAGCACCTCGGAGCCGGCCGTCTCTGCCAGCGCGGCCAGCTCGACCAGCGAGCGCTGCGCATCGACCGCCGTCCCCTCGGTCCAGACCCCGACCAGCACGACGCGCTCCAGGCGCAGCTGGCGGTACTCGACCTCGGTGACGTCGGTGAGCTCGGTGCCCAGTCCGGCGACGCGGCGCAGGGCACCGCGTTCCTCCAGGGCGTAGGACCCGGTCGTGTCGTCGGGCAGGGGCTCCTCGGACCGGGGCACGGAGCGCGCGGCCTTGTCGGCACGCGCCTCCGCCTCGTCGAGGAGGGCACGGTTCTGGGCTGTCGTCATCGTCTCCAGCGTGGCACGCCCCTGCGTCAAGGGCATCTGAGTTGTCATCGTCGGGTACAACACCTCAACCCTCCGGGTGCATCCCGAGGTAGACCGACCACTTCTCACCGGCCGGGTCGGCGGGCCGGCGGGCGTACTCGTCCAGCAGCGCGTGCAGCCGGTTCCGGAACTCCGCCAGCTCCGCCGCGGACAGTCGCAGGCCCAGTCGGGTGCTGGACAGCTGGTCCTCCCCCACGGCGCCGACCTCCTCGAGGAACGCGGCCAGCAGCGGGTCCCGGGCCGGGGCCGGGGCCGGGCGGCCCTCGAGGTCCATCAGCCAGCTCTTGCCCGTCGCCCGGTAGGGCACCTCGCGGGCGCCACGAGCGCCCCGCCGCTCCTCCTCCGGCGCCAGGAACCCCGAATCGACCAGCGTCCGGACGTGGTGCAGCACGCTGGCCGGATTGCGGTCCAGCCGCGCGGCGAGCTCCCGGTTGGTCAGCGCCTCGTCCAGGCACAGCCGCAGCACCCGCAGCCGGACGGCGGAGGCGAGCGCGCGGGCCTCCGCGTCGGTCGGCGGACGGCGGACACCGGCGATCCGCGGCTGTACCTCGGTCGGCTCTCCGGTCACGGTCGCAGCCTAGGGCCGACACAGCACAGTGATTGACACTTCCCAATCGTGCGGTCCAGGCTGCCGCCCGTGTCCCCTCCGTGCAGCCTGTGGCGGCACCGCGACTTCCGCCACCTCTGGGCGGCGGAGACCGTGAGCCAGGCCGGCACGCAGGTCACCCTGGTCGCCCTGCCCTTGCTCGCCGTGACCCGGCTGGACGCGACGCCGATGCAGATGGGTGTGCTGACGGCCCTGGAGACCCTCGCCTTCCTGGTGGTGGGGCTCCCGGCCGGCGCCTGGGTCGACCGCTGGCGCCGTAAGCGCGTGCTGGTCGCCGGGGACCTGGTGCGGGCGGTCACCATCGGCTCGCTGCCCGCCGCCGCTGCGCTCGACGTGCTGGCCCTCGGGCAGCTCTACGTCGTCGCGCTGGTCGCCGGCACCGCCACGGTCTTCTTCGACGTCGGCTACCAGAGTTACCTGCCTGCGCTGGTCGACCGCACCCAGATCGTGGACGGGAACTCGAAGCTGGAGGCCAGCCGGGCCGTCGCCGAGGTGGCCGGTCCGGGCCTCACCGGTGTGCTGATCCGGGTGCTCGGCGCGCCGGTGCTGATCGCGGTCGACGCGGTCTCCTTCCTGCTCTCGGCGCTGCTCATCGGTCGCATCGCCACGCCCGACGTCGTGCCCGACCGGGCGGCCCGTCGCCCGCTGCGCACCGAGATCGCCGAGGGGCTGTCCTTCGTCGTCCGCCACCCGCTGCTGCGCCGGATGGTCGCCTGCACCGGCCTGGCGAACCTGGCCGGCACGTTCACCGGCGCCCTGCTCGTCCTCTACGCGATCCGCGAGCTGGGGTTGTCCGAGTCCGTCGTCGGCCTGGTGTTCTCCGCCGGCGCGGTCGGTGGCCTGGTCGGCGCGGTGACGGCGGCCCGGATCGCCCGCGTGGTGGGTGAGGGCAGGGTCATCCCGCTCGCCGCCCTTGCCTCGGCCACCGCCGGCGTTGCCGTGCCGCTCGCCTCGCTGGGGGCGCCGGTCCCGCTGCTGCTGGGCGGCTGGTTCCTCGACAGCTTGGCGGTGATCGTCTACAACGTCACCCAGGTCAGCTTCCGGCAGCGGCTGTGCCCGCCCGGCCTGCTGGGCCGGATGAACGCCTCGGTGCGCTTCATCGTCTTCGGCACGATGCCGGTCGGTGGGCTCCTGGGCGGGGTGGTCGGCACCTGGCTGGGGTTGGTGCCGGCGCTGTGGATCGCCGTCGGGTGCGCCTTCCTCGCCGCCGTCCCCGTGCTGTTCTCCCCACTGCTGCGGATGCGGGACCTGCCCGACGAGGAGAACGGCGGCCGGGTGCCCGCCGCCGACCCGGTTGCGCCGGGGGCCGGCGGGTAGGGCCGCTGCGACCCGCGTTCCCGCACGGAAGGAGCCACCATGACCCACCCCGACGAGGAGATCGAGGACCCCGGCGCCGACCCGAGGGGCCTCCCGTCGCGCAACCCGTTCGGCGGCGCGGACCAGGACACCGGGCAGGGCGCGCCGCGGGGCACCGGGAACACCGGCCCGGCGGACAAGCCCGAGGCCCCGACCGACGATCCGGAGACCCGGGCGGACACCCCCGACCAGCCCTGACCCCGGGCCGGGCCGGCCGGGGTACCCGGCTCAGCCGGCCAGCCACTCCGGGGTGAGCGTGCCGGCGGCGATCACGACGGCGGGCCCGCTGAGCACCGTCGTCCGGCCGTCGAAGCCGACCGACAGCCGGCCGCCGGGGACGTCGACCACGACGGTCCCGGTGGTCCGGCCGGTCCCGGCGAGCACGGCGGAGGCCACGGCGCAGGCGCCGGTCCCGCAGGAGCGGGTCTCCCCCACCCCCCGCTCGTGGACCCGCATCCGGGCGTGCGCGTCGGCCCCGGCCGGGGCGTCGGCGGCGGGGAGGACGTTGACCACCTCGACGTTGACGCCCTCGGGGAACATCGCCGGGTCGACCGGCGGCACGGTGGTCAGGTCGGCGTCCTCGACGGGGTCGTCGAGCAGGACCACCAGGTGCGGGTTGCCCATCGAGATGCCCACACCGGGCACCT
Organism: Modestobacter sp.; assembly: GCA_025963425.1. Classification (GTDB taxonomy): domain Bacteria; phylum Actinomycetota; class Actinomycetes; order Mycobacteriales; family Geodermatophilaceae; genus Modestobacter. Next base: position 7,272 of record JAOPUQ010000443.1, read on the forward strand.
GCCGTCCGGCGAGCACCGTCGTCCCGCTACCGAGCGGACGGGCCGGGCCCATGTCGACCCAGTAGCCACCCTCGGGGCGGGCCCCGACCCGGCGCGGTCCGCCGCGGGTGCCGACCAGGACGCCGGCCTCGGCGGCCGCGCGGTCCAGCAGCCCCTCGGCGAGCAGCACGTGCAGGAAGAGCCGGATCCCGTTGCCGCACATCTCCGCGTGCGAGCCGTCGGCGTTGCGGTGGTCCATGAACCACTCGCACCGGGGCAGCGCCTCGCCCAGGACGGCGGCGGCGTCGGGGACCAGGGCGCTGGGCACCACCCGCAGGACGCCGTCCCCACCCAGGCCCGCCCGCCGGTCGCAGAGCCGGCGCACCAGCGCAGCATCCAGCAGGTGCTCGGGCCACACCGACCCGTCGGGGTCGGGCAGGACGACGAAGTCGTTCTCCGTGCCGTGCCCCTGCAGCACCCGGGGACCGCCGGCCGGAGCCGGGACGCGTTCGCTCACGCCTCGATCGTACGGTCGCCGCGAACCCCGCCGAGCAGCTCGAGCACCCGGTCGGCCAGGTCGGAAGCGGCTGCGTCGAACCAGGTGGTGGCGGCGTCGCGGCGGAACCAGGAGCGCTGGCGCCGGACGAATCGCCGGGTGGTGCTCACGGTCCGCTCGCGCGCCTCCTTCGCCGTCAGCACGCCGTCGAACTGCTGGAGCACCTGCGCGTAGCCCAGCGCCCGGGAGGCGGTCGGCCCGTCGCGCAGTCCGTCGGCGGCCAGCGCCTCGACCTCGGCGACGAAGCCGCCGGCCCACATCCGGTCCACCCGCTCGGCGATCCGCCGGTCGAGTTCGTCGACGGCCCGGTCCAGGGCCACGGTGAGGGCCCGGTAGTGCGGCCGGGGCGCCGGCAGCGCTGCGGCGAAGGGCCGCCCGGTCAGCTCGACCACTTCCAGCGCCCGGACCACCCGCCGGCCGTTGCTGGGCAGGATCGCCGCGGCGGCCGCCGGGTCGACGGTGGCCAGCCGGGCGTGCAGCGCGGCGGGCCCCTCGGCGGCCAGCTCGGCGGTCAGCCGGTCGCGGATCGCCGGGTCGGTGCCGGGGAAGTCCAGTTCGTCCAGGACCGCCCGCACGTAGAGCCCCGAGCCGCCGACCAGCAGGGGGACGACGCCCGCCGCCCGTAGCCGGTCGACCTCCGCGCGGGCCCGCGACCGGTACTCCGCGACCGACGCCGGCTCCCGCACGTGCCACAGGTCCAGCAGGTGGTGGGGCACCCCGTCGCGTTCGGCGAGGTCCGGCTTCGCCGTCCCGATGTCCATGCCGCGGTAGAGCTGCATCGAGTCGGCGTTGACGACCTCACCACCCAGCCGGTGGGCCAGGGCGACGGCCAGCGCGGTCTTGCCCGTCGCCGTGGGGCCGACGACGGCGACGACCGGTGGCCCGGCGTCCGCCGCGGGGCCGGTCACGGCGTACGCCACTCGGCGACGAGGTAGCCGACGCCGAACGGGGCATCGGCGTAGCAGAGCTGCCCGACGACCGGGCGCCCCCGGAGGGCGGCGCCGATCCCGCGCCACACCGGGACGCCGGCGGCGAGCAGCCGTTCCCCCTCCGCCGGGTCGAGCTCGGCGAGTGCGGCGGCGTCCCCGGCGGCCAGGGCTGCGGCGACGGCGGCGTCGA
>JAOPUQ010000490.1 GCA_025963425.1 Modestobacter sp.
GCGGCGTACACCCCGCCCCACGGGTCCAGCGGGGTGACCGGCGCATCGCTGCCGATCGCCACCGCGACGCCGCCGTCGACCAGGTCGGCCAGCGGGTTGCAGGCGACCGCGCGGTCCACGCCCAGCCGCTCCGCGTACATCCCCTCGGCCCCGCCCCAGGCGGCGTCGAAGGCGGGCTGGACGCTGGCGACCATCCCCCACCGCCGCATCCGGTCGATCGCGTCGTCGCCGGCCATCTCGACGTGCTCCAGCCGGTGCCGGCAGGCGCGGACGGCGTCCCGGCCCAGCTCGTCGACGACGGCGCCGACCGCGGTGAGCACCTGCTCGACCGCGGCGTCGCCGATGCAGTGGAAGCCGGCCTGCACGCCGGCGCTCGTGCAGGCGCGCAGGTGCTCGACCAGCGAGCCGGTCTCGAACCGCAGCGCTCCGGCGGTCCCGGGACGGTCGGCGTAGGGGGTGTGCAGCGCGGCGGTGTGCGACCCGAACGCACCGTCGCAGAACAGGTCGCCGCCGGCGCCGGCCAGCCCGAGGTCGCGGACGACGGCCAGCCCGCCGCGCTCGGACAGCTCCCCCCAGTAGCCGAGGACCTGGGGGCCGGGCTCGAGTGCAGCCAGCTCGAGCAGGTCGGTGAGGTCCTCCAGGCTGGACACCTCGGGGCCGGCCATCTCGTGCACGCTGCCGATGCCCAGGGCCGCGGCGGTGCGCAACGTGGCCCGCTGGGCGGACCGCCGCTGGTCGGCCGGCACCGACCCGTAGGCGGCCTGCCGGACGGAGTGGTGGGCGTCCAGCCGCAGCCGGCCGTCCGGGGCGTAGCCGGGCAGCCCGGTGATGCCGGGGACCCGGTCGAGCAGGGCGGTGGACACGGTGGCGGAGTGGACGTCGACCCGGGCCAGGTAGGCCGGCCGGTCGCCGACCACGGCGTCCAGGTCGGCGCGGGTCAGCCCGCGGCCCTCGGGCCAGTCGGTCTCGTCCCAGCCGGTGCCCAGCACGGTGCCGGTGGGGGCGCTCGCGGCGTGCGTGGCGACCCGGGCGACCGCCGAACGCAGGCTGTCCGCACCGTGCAGGGTCAGGCCGGTCAGGGCCAGCCCGGTGGCCGTGGCATGGACGTGGGCGTCGACGAACGCCGGAGTCAGCAGGGCGCCCTCGCCGTCGAGCACCCGGCCGGCCGCGGGCGCGTCGGCCGCGGGGCCGGTCCAGGCGATCGCGCCGTCGACCACGTGCACCGCGCGGCCGGGGGTGTCCCCCACCGTCACGTCGGTGACGAGCAGCCCGCGGTCGGCGCTCACGAGCGCACCCGGGGCTCGATCAGCGCCCGCACGCCCCGGGAGCGCCGGTACAGGTCCAGGGCCAGGGCGGCGTGCCCCGGTGTGTAGCCGTTGCCGACCAGCATGGTCACGTCCGACGCCATCCCCTCCGCACCCAATGCCGCCGCCGAGAAGGAGGTGGCCATGGAGAAGAAGAGCACGGTGCCGCCGTCGGCCGTCGTCAGCACCGCGCCGTGCTCGGCGCCGGGCACGTCGACGCAGACGACGGTCACGTCGACGCATCGGCCGACCGCCGCGGCCACGGCCAGTGGGTCGGTGGCGTCGGCGACGACGACCTGGTCGGCCAGGCGGGCGGCGCGCAGGGCCTCGGCCTCGCGCTCGTCGCGCACCACGCCGATCAGATGCCCCGCGCGGGCGTCGCGGGCGGCGGCGAGGCTGAGGCTGCCCGACTTCCCGGCCGCCCCCAGGACGGCGACCGAGGGGCGGTGGCCGGCCCGTCGGACGACGCGCTCGGTGGCGGCCGGGGCGCCGCAGACGTCGAGGACGGCGAGGGCGACCTCCTGCGGCAGGTCCTCGGGCAGCACCGCGGCGATGGAGCGGGAGAACAGGATCGCCGTCCCGGCTGAAGGGACCTGCTCGCTGCGGCCGTCCCAGCGGGCGAGCCCGTCGGTGATCCGCAGGGGGGTGAGAGTGAGGCTGACCAGGGTGGCGACCCGCTGGCCGGGTTCCAGGCCCAGCGGCGAGTCCGGGCCGACCTCGTCGACGACCCCGATGAGCATCCCCCCAGAGCCGGTGACCGGGTTGTGCATCTTCCCGCGCCGCTCGATGATCTCGAGCACTGCGGCACGGACCCGGTCGCCATCCCCGTCGGAGGCCTCGGACAGCTGCCGGTAGGAGGCCGCGTCGAGGTTGAGCCGGTGCACGGCGATGCGTACCTCGTCCGCGCCGATGGCCGGGTCGGCGTCCAACCGCTGGGCCGCCTGGGGCAGCACGCCCGGCGGTTCCAGCACCCGGTGCACTCCGAGACTGCGCTGCAAGGCGCTGGTGGTCACCCGTCGTCCTTTCATGTCCTACCCGCTGAACACGGGAGAACCTATCGTCATTCGACCGATGTGCCGAAGTTCTTCCCGTAGGGTCGCCGTGTTGCGACGGGTGTCTGCCGTCATCGAGGCCGCCTGCGAGGAGTTCCGGTGCTGGAGCAGCCCTACGAGTACACCGCCCGCGTCCTGGTCGAGCCCGACTGGCGTCGGCTGCCGGGTTTTGCGGAGGTGACCGAGGAGCAGTGGCGCAGCGCCCAGTGGCAGCGGGTGAACTGCGTGAAGAACGTCCGGCAGCTGCGGGGCGTCTACGGCGACCTGCTCGACGGCTCCTTCTACGCCGACGTGGAGGCCGACCAGGCCGGCCGGGCCACCATGTCGCTGCTGCTGCCCCCGCAGATGCTGAACACGATGGTGCCCGACGCCGTCCCGACCGCGGCGGCGATGCTGGCCGACCCGGTGCGCCGCTACATGCTGCCGGTTGCCTCGGACCGGCTGCCCGGCGCGGCGGCCAGCCACCCCTACGCCGCCCGGGACTCGCTCCACGAGCACGAGATGTGGGCCGTGGAGGGGCTGACCCACCGCTATCCCACCAAGGTGCTCGCCGAGCTGCTGTCGACCTGCCCGCAGTACTGCGGTCACTGCACCCGGATGGACCTCGTGGGCAACTCCACCCCCGCGGTGCCGAAGCTGAAGTTCGACCTCAAGCCGGTCGACCGGCAGGCCGCGATGCTGGCCTACCTCCGGGCCACCCCGGGCGTGCGGGACGTCGTGGTCTCCGGCGGCGACGTGGCCAACCTGCCGTTCAAGAACCTCGCCGCCTTCGTGCGGAGCCTGCTGGAGATCGAGTCGGTCCGGGACATCCGGCTGGCGTCCAAGGCACTGATGGGCCTCCCCCAGCACTGGCTGCAGCCCGAGGTCGTGGACGGCATGGGCGCACTGGCCCGGACCGCACGTGCCCGCGGTGTCTCGCTCGCGGTGCACACCCACGTCAACGCCGCCCAGTCGGTGACCCCGCTGGTGGCCGAGGCCGCGCGGACGCTGCTGGCCGCCGGGGTACGCGACGTCCGCAACCAGGGCGTGCTGCTGGCGGGGGTCAACGCCACCGCCGGACGGTTGCTCGACCTCTGCTTCGCGTTGAGCGACGGTGCCTCGATCACGCCGTACTACTTCTACATGTGCGACATGATCCCCAGCGCCGAGCACTGGCGGGTCTCGCTGGCGACGGCCCAGACGCTGCAGCACGACATCATGGGCTACCTGCCCGGCTTCGCCACCCCGCGGATCGTCTGCGACGTGCCCTACGTGGGGAAGCGCTGGGTGCACCAGGTCGCCGAGTACGACCGCGACCGCGGCATCAGCTACTGGACGAAGAACTACCGGACCGGCATCGAGCGCACCGACGATGACGCCCTGGACCGCCGCTACGTCTACTACGACCCGATCCACACCCTGCCGGACGCCGGGCGGGCCTGGTGGGCCGGGCAGCGGTCGGCGCACACCCAGCTCCAGCCCGTCGGCTGAGCGCGTTTCCGATCGCTCGGACGGCGGTAGCCAGCACCGGTGGAACTGCTGCGCACCGAGCGGCTGCGGCTGCGTGCCTGGACGGCGGAGCCCGGCGACCTGGACCGGCTGACCGACCTCTACGGCCGGGACGAGGTCACCCGCTGGCTCGGCGGTCCCCCCACGGTGCCCGCGGCCGAGCTGGTGCAGCGCTGGGCGCGCGTGCACGCCCTGGATCCGCTGCACGGCTGCTGGGCGATCGACCCCCTCGACGGGAGCGCCCCGGCCGGCACGGTGCTGTTCAAGCCGCTCCCCAACGGGGTCGGTGAGGTCGAGGTCGGCTGGCACCTGCACCCGGACAGCTGGGGCCGTGGGTACGCCACCGAGGCGGCCCGGGCGGTGGTCGACCGGGGCTTCGACGGCGGTCTCCCGGAGGTCTACGCCGTCGTCCGGCCGGGTAACGAGGCGTCGCTGGCCGTCTGCCGGCGGCTGGGCATGATCTCGCTGGGCCGGCTGCGCCGCTGGTACGACGTCGAGCTCGAGGCGTTCCGGCTGACCGCACCGGAGTGCGGCACGTCCGACTGAGGCAGGGCTGCCATGGACTGGTTCGCCGACCCCGGTGCCTGGCTGAGCCGGCTGGTGTTCACCCGGGGCCTGGCGCTGGTCTACCTGATCGCCTTCATCGCGGCGCTGCGCCAGTTCCGACCGCTGATCGGCACCGGTGGGCTCACCCCGGTGCCGCGGTACCTGGCGCGGACGTCGTTCCGGCAGGCCCCGAGTGTGTTCGCCCTGCACTGGTCGGACCGCTTCTTCGCCGCCTGCTGCTGGGCCGGGATCGTGCTGTCCGCCGCGGCGCTGGGTGGGCTGGCCGATCGGCTGCCGGTGGTCGGCTGGATGCTGCTGTGGCTCGCCCTGTGGGCGCTGTACCTGTCGATCGTCAACGTCGGGCAGCTCTGGTACGGCTTCGGCTGGGAGACGCTGCTGGTCGAGGCCGGCTTTCTGGCCGTCTTCCTCGGGCCCGCGCACGTCGCGCCGCCGACTCTGGTCCTGTGGCTGCTGCGCTGGCTGCTCTTCCGGCTGGAGTTCGGCGCCGGGCTGATCAAGATGCGCGGTGACCGCTGCTGGCGGGACCTGACCTGCCTGGCCTACCACCACGAGACCCAGCCGATGCCCAACCCGGCGAGCTGGTGGTTCCACCGGCTCAGCCCCCGGCTGCACCGGGTCGAGACGCTGGCCAACCACGTCACCCAGCTGGTCGTCGTCTTCGGCCTGCTCGCGCCGCAACCGGTGGCCAGCGTGGCCGCGCTGGTCATGGTGGTCACCCAGGGCTACCTGATCCTGAGCGGCAACTTCGCCTGGCTGAACCTGCTCACCCTGGTCATCGCCCTGTCCGTCGTCGACGGCAGGTGGTACGCCGCCGTGCTCCCGATCGACCCACCTCCGCAGCTGTCCTCGCCGGCCTGGTTCGTCGGAGTGGTCATCGTCCTGACCGCGGTGGTGGCCGTGCTCAGCTGGTGGCCGGTGCGCAACCTGCTGTCCTCCCACCAGCTGATGAACGCCAGCTTCACCCGGCTGCGCCTGGTCAACAGCTACGGCGCGTTCGGGTCGGTGACCCGGATCCGCCACGAGGTGATCGTCGAGGCCACCGACGACCCGGACCCGGGACCGGACACGGTGTGGCGGGAGTACGAGTTCCGCGGCAAGCCCGGCGACCCGTACCGCCGTCCGCCGCAGGTGGCGCCGTACCACCTGCGGCTGGACTGGATGCTGTGGTTCGTCGGCATCTCCCCCGGCTACGGCCGGGGCTGGCTGGTGCCTTTCCTCGGGAAGCTGCTCGTCGCGGACCCGGCGATGCTGCGGCTGCTGCGCTCGGCGCCGTTCGGCACGCAGCGCCCCACGTACGTGCGGGCGCGGCTGGTGCGTTACCGCTTCACCACCCGCGCCGAGCGGCGGGCAACCGGCGCCTGGTGGCACCGGGACCACGGACGCGAGCTGGTCGCGCCGCTGTCGCTGGACCAGCTGTCCGCCCGGGGATCCTGAGCGACCGCCCCGTCAGCGGCCCCGGCGCCGGCCGACCAGCGCGGTCAGGCGCTTCACCGGGTGCGGCCGGGACACCGGCATGTGGTGACCGGCGGCGTGCTGGGCGTCGCTCTGGGCGGCCTGCTCCGGCGTCGGGGCGGTGCCGCCCAGGTGCGCGGGCACCCACCAGCGGTCGTCGTCCCCGGCCGGCTGGTCGGCGTAGGTGCGCTGTGCCTCGGCGAGCAGGTCCTCCATGGCCGCGCGGGTGCGGCGCAGGACTGCCTGCACCTTCTCCCCCGGCTCGGGGACGATCGGCTCGCCGATGAGCACCGTGACCGCCACGCCGCGGCGCAGCACCACCTTGTGCCCCTTCGTGGCGATGCGGTGTCCACCCCAGACCGCCGCGGGCAGGATCGGCACGCCGGCGTCGACGGCCATCCGGGCGGCGCCGGCCTTGAGGTCCTTGACGGTGAACGAGCTGCTGATGGTGGCCTCGGGGAAGACGCCGATCACCTGCCCGTCCTTGAGCGCCCGCACCGCCGCCTCGAACGCCGCGCTGCCGGCCTTGCGGTCGACCGGGATGTGCTGCATGGCCCGCATGAACGGCCCGGAGAACCAGTGGTGGAAGACCGAGGCCTTGGCCATGAACCGCACCAGCCGGTGCTGCGGCAACGCGCCCAGGCCCAGGAAGGTGAAGTCGAAGTAGCTGACGTGGTTGCTGCACAGGATCGCGCCGCCGGTGGCCGGCACGTGCTCCTGGCCGCGGACGTCGAAGCGGAAGCGGAAGAGCCTGAAGACGAGCATGGCCAGCCGGACGACGATCCGGTACGGGCGGTCCCGGGGGTCCGGGTGCGCTCCGAAGAGGTCACGGCGCACGACGTCGTGCCAAGTCGCGGTGAACATGAGCGGACCCTAACCGGCGTGCTGGAGGGTGGCTCACGCAACGATCTCGCCGGACCGGTCCGGGACTCACCGGCCGGAGCGGTCCCCGTGGGTGGCGCCGACCGCCGCCCGGACGACGGCCGCCAGGTCGCCGGTCTCGGCGTACACAGCGCGCTGCAGCACCGCGCCGTTGCCCCGGCGGAGGATCTCGGCGATGCCCTCGGTGATCCGCTGCTCGTCGCCCGCCTCGGCGAGTGCGGGGCGCACGTGGTCGACCAGGGCCGCCAGGACGTCGGCGGCCGGGGCTGGGCGCCCGCTTCGCGGGTCGACCAGGTCGGCGCCGAGGCCGGAGCGTCCCGCCCGCCACCCGGCGAGGCGGACGACCTCGGTACGGACGTCCGGCGCCGGCTCCCCCGCCCGCCACCGCCGGGCGGCGGTCTCCACCAGCCCGCGGACCAGGCCGGCCAGCACGACGGCGTCCTCGACCGGCAGGGCGACGTCGGCGACGCGGACCTCCACGGTGGGCCAGGTGGCCGACAGCCGGGCGTCGAAGTAGACCATCCCCTCGTCCAGGACGGTCTCGGTCGCCAGCACGTCGGCGAGCACGCGGTGGTAGATCTCGGCACTGCCGAAGACGGTGTTCGGCCCGGCGGAGGGCCAGCGGCCCCACGCCTGGGACCGGTAGCTCGCGTAGCCGGTGTCGCGTCCCAGCCAGAACGGCGAGTTGGCGGTGAGCGCGGTGAGCACCGGCAGCCAGACCCGGATCCGGTCGAGGACCGCGACGCCCTCCTCGTCGTCGGACACCGACACGTGCACATGACAGCCGCAGGTGAGCTGCTCCATCGCGGTGAGCCCGAAGGCCGCCACCATCCGTTCGTAGCGCTCTCCCGGCGTGGTGACCGGTTCGACCGGCACCGGCGCGCTGGCCAGCGCCGCCACCCGCGCACCGGCCGTGCGGGCGGCCGCGTCGGCCCGGCTCCGCCAGTGCCGCAGTTCGGCGGCGACCTCGGACAGCTCGGAGCAGACCCGGGTGCCCAGCTCGATCTGCTGTTCCTTGAGCTCGGGGACGAGGTGGGCCCCGGGTGCTCCCCCGGTGCCGGCCGCCCCGTCGTCGGCCGGATCCTCGGTCGCCCGCTCCGCCCGGTCGTGCTCGGCGACGGTCTCGCCCTCACCGCGGCGGGAGGCAGCCTCCAGTGCCCCGGGCCCGAGCGGGACCGGGTTGCCGGCCGGGTCCACGACCAGAAGCTCTTCCTCGACGCCCACGGTCCGCATGCCGATCATGATCGCCAGTGCCGGCTGCGGTCTGCACGGCGAACCGACCCCGCAGTCCCCGTTGCGGTTGCTGCGGTGCGCCCGGAGGGCGCGTCGGCCGACGTCGGCAGATCGCCACGAAAAATTCGTGGCACGTTGTTAGGGATAACGGTAGTATTCGGTCATGCGAGTTGGGTGGCAGCCGCCGCTGCCCGACATGCCGGCACCGCCGCCCGACCGCGCCTGGCGCCGGTTGGCTCCTCCGGAGGGCTACGAGCCGCAGTGGCGCCGGTTGGTGGAGGCGGCACTGGAGCAGGACCTGGGCCCCGACCAGCTGGCCGAGACCGGGATGGCACCGCTGGCCGCTGCCCGGGACTGGAAGCCGGCGACCGTCGCGCTGTACAGCAAGGTGGCCCGCTACGGCGGGGTCGGCCTGCCGCTGGCCCGCACCCCGGAGCCGGATCCGTTGACCCTGGAGCTGCGCCCGCTCACCGAGATCCACGGGGAGGCCCCCGAGCACCTGCGCGCGGTGGCCTGGTGCGCCCTCGCGCTGGGCTGGCCGGCGACGGTGGGCCAGTTCCGCGCGCTGCGCCGCGACGAGGTGCACCCGGGCACCCGGCGGCTGCTGGTCAGCACCGCCGACGGCGAGTGGTCCGTGCCCGGAGCGCTCACCGCCTGGCATGCCTGGGAGTCCGTCCGCGCCCGTTTTCCGGCCCTGGCGGCGAGCCCCTGGGTGCTGCCGGCGCTGCGCCGCGGACCGGGGGTGGACAGCCGGGTCGGCGGGCAGCTGTCCACCCAGGCCCTGCAGGTGACCTTCGCCAAGCACGCCGTCCGTACGGCATCCCACCTGCAGGCCACCGCACCCGCCCGGCGACGGGAGGAGGTCCAGGCACTGGCCGCTGACTACCTCACGCTGTCCTACGACTCCTACCGCCGGCTCGCGCTGGCCGCCGGTGCCCCCCCGGTGGCCGCCCGGGGTGCCGTCCGGGCGCTGCGCAGCGTCAGCCGGGCCGCCCGGCTGGCCGGCTGAACGCCGGGTC
>JAOPUQ010000503.1 GCA_025963425.1 Modestobacter sp.
GCCAAGATGCCGCACCTGCTGGTGGCCGGCGCCACCGGCGCCGGAAAGTCCAGCTGCATCAACTCGCTGCTGACCTCGCTGCTGCTGCGGGCCTCGCCCGATCAGCTGCGGATGATCCTGATCGACCCGAAGATGGTCGAACTGACGCCCTACGACGGCATCCCGCACCTGATCACGCCGATCATCACCGACCCCAAGAAGGCCGCCACCGCGCTGGCCTGGCTGGTCGAGGAGATGGAGCAGCGCTACCAGGACATGCGCGCCACCGGCGTGCGGCACATCGACGACTTCAACCGCAAGGTCGAGCGCGGGGAGATCACCGTCCCGGCGGGCAGCGAGCGGGTGTACCGCACCTACCCGTACATCCTCACCATCGTCGACGAGCTGGCCGACCTGATGATGGTCGCCCCACGCGACGTCGAGGAGTCGATCGTGCGGATCACCCAGAAGGCCCGCGCGGCCGGCATCCACCTGGTGCTGGCCACCCAGCGCCCCAGCGTCGACGTCGTCACCGGCCTGATCAAGGCCAACGTGCCGTCCCGACTGGCGTTCTCCACCTCCAGCCTCACCGACAGCCGGGTCATCCTCGACCAGCCCGGCGCGGAGAAGCTGATCGGCATGGGTGACGCCCTGTTCCTGCCGATCGGTGCCGGCAAGCCGATCCGGGTGCAGGGGGCCTACGTCTCCGACACCGAGATCGAGGCCGTCGTCGAGTTCTCCAAGCGGCAGGCCGAGCCGGAGTACCGCGAGGAGGTCTTCACCGCCGCGGCGGCGGAGAAGAAGGACGTCGACGAGGACATCGGCAACGACCTGGAGCTGCTCGACCAGGCCGTCGAGCTCGTCGTCACCAGCCAGTTCGGGTCCACCTCGATGCTGCAGCGCAAGCTGCGCGTCGGGTTCGCCAAGGCCGGACGGCTGATGGACCTGATGGAGAGCCGCGGCATCGTCGGGCCGTCCGAGGGCTCCAAGGCCCGTGACGTGCTGATCAAGCCCGACGAGCTGGAAGCGGTCCTGTTCACCCTCCGGGGCGGCGCGGCCTGAGCCCGCGGCGCCGCCGGGCCGGGTCGGGACACCCTTCCCGGGCGAGGCACCCGGCGGTGTCGCCCCCGGCGCCTAGGATGGGCGGGTGCCAGCACTGCCCAGCTCCGTTTCCTCCCCTCGCGGGCAGTCCTCTGGCGACCCGGTCGTGACCGCGCCACCCGCCCTGCGCCGGGTGGCGGTCGTGACCCTCGGGTGCGCCCGCAACGAGGTCGACTCCGAAGAGCTCGCCGGCCGGCTGGCCGGTGACGGCTACGAGCTGGTCGAGAACGCCGAGGGCGCCGACGCCGTCCTGGTCAACACCTGCGGCTTCATCGAGAGCGCCAAGAAGGACTCCGTCGACGCCATCCTGGCGGCCACCGACTCCGGCGCGGAGGTCATCGCCGTCGGCTGCATGGCCGAGCGCTACGGCGCCGAGCTGGCCGGGGCGCTGCCGGAGGCCACCGTGCTCGGCTTCGACGACTACGCCGCCATCGGCGACCGGCTGGACGACGTCCTCGCCGGCCGGCCGCTCGTGCCGCACTCGCCGCGCGACCGGCGCACCCTGCTGCCGATCAGCCCGGCGCAGCGCACCGCCGCAATCACCGCCGTCGACGCCCCGGCCATCCCCGGGCACGACTGGCTCAAGCGCAAGCGGCTGGCCGGCGGCCCGACCGCCGCCCTGAAGCTCGCTTCCGGCTGCGACCGCCGCTGCGCCTTCTGTGCCATCCCCACCTTCCGTGGGGCGTTCGTCTCCCGCCCGCAGGACGAGGTGCTGGGCGAGGCCCGGTGGCTGGCCTCGCAGGGGGTCACCGAGCTGGTGCTGGTGAGCGAGAACTCCACCTCCTACGGCAAGGACACCGGCGACCTGCGGTCGCTGGAGAAGCTGCTGCCCGAGCTGACCGCCGTCCCGGGCATCGCGCGGATCCGGGTGGCCTACCTGCAGCCGGCGGAGATGCGCCCCGGCCTGCTCGAGGTCATCGCCGGCACGCCGGGCATCGCCCCGTACTTCGACCTGTCCTTCCAGCACTCCTCGCCGACCCTGCTGCGCCGCATGCGCCGCTTCGGCGGCACGGACGACTTCCTCGGGATCATCGGGCGCGCGCGCTCGCTGGCCCCGGGCGCCGGCTTCCGCACCAACGTCATCCTCGGCTTCCCGGGGGAGACCGAGGCCGACGTCGCCGAGCTCGAGCGCTTCCTCACCGAGGGCCGCCTGGACGCGGTCGGTGTGTTCGGCTACTCCGACGAGGAGGGGACCGAGGCCATGCGACTGACCGGGAAGCTGGACCAGGACGAGATCGACGCCCGGGTCCGGCGCATCACCGACCTGGTGGAGGAGCTCACCGCCCAGCGGGCGGAGGAGCGGATCGGCGACCTGGTCGAGGTGCTGCTGACCGACGACCTCGCCGCCACCGAGGGGCCGGGCACGTGGGGCGGCCACGCTGCCCACCAGGACCCCGACGCCGACGGCACGACCACCGTCTCCGGGGTGCCGGCCGACGCCGTGGCGGGACAGCTGGTGCCCGCCGAGGTGGTGGCCACCGACGGCGTGGACCTGGTGGCCCGCGTGCTGGTGCCCGCGCTCGCCCCGGCCGGTCGCTGACCGCCATGAGCGAGCGTGCGAGCTCATCGATGGGCACAGCCGCCGCGCACCTGTCGACGACGAGCTGGGGGCACCTCCCGCTCGCGGGGGACAGCGAGGAGTCGGCATGAGCTCCGTCGTCCCCGACCCGGCCGCGACGCCGCCGCAGACCGTGCGGTTGGTGAACGTGCCCAACGCGCTCACGGTGCTGCGACTGCTCGTCGTCCCGGTCTTCGCCGCCCTCCTGCTGTCCGGCGATGGCATGGACGACGCCCGGCGTGGCTGGGCGACGTTGTTCTTCGCGCTGGCCATCATCACCGACCGTTACGACGGGATGATCGCCCGGCGCACCAACCAGGTGACCGACTTCGGCAAACTCGCCGACCCGATCGCCGACAAGGCGCTCACCGGGACCGCCCTCATCGGGCTGTCGATCCTCGGGCTGCTGCCGTGGTGGGTGACGCTGGTGATCCTCGTCCGCGAGGTCGGGGTCACCGTGCTGCGGTTCTGGGTCATCCGGCACGGGGTGATCGCGGCCAGCCGTGGCGGCAAGCTCAAGACCGTCCTGCAGGCCCTGGCGATCGGGCTCTACATCCTGCCGCTGACCGGGCTGCTGGCCTCCGCGCGGTGGTGGGTGATGGCCGTCGCCGTCGTCCTGACCGTTGTCACCGGCATCGACTACGTCTACCGGGCGCTGACGCTGCGCCGCACCAGCGCCCGGGCGATGCGCGCCGCCGCGGCGCGGCGGGCC
>JAOPUQ010000507.1 GCA_025963425.1 Modestobacter sp.
TGAAGCCGAAGCCCAGGCCGCCCAGGTGGGTGGGCCGGGTGACCCCCGGCCAGGACGTCGACTCCTCGGCGATGGTGATCACGCCGGGGATCTCGCGGTAGACGGTGGCGTTCATCTCCTGCAGGAAGGCCACGGCCTCGAGGTTCTCCCGCCCGCCGTAGACGTTGGGCTCCCACTCGCCGTCGTTGCGCGAGTAGTCCAGGTAGAGCATCGAGGCGACCGCGTCGACCCGGATGCCGTCGACGTGGAACTCCTTGCACCAGAACAGCGCGTTGGCGACCAGGAAGTTGCGCACCTCGGAGCGGCCGAAGTCGAAGACGTAGGTGCCCCAGTCGGGCTGCTCACCGCGGCGCGGGTCGCCGTGCTCGTAGAGGGCCGTGCCGTCGAAACGGCCCAGCGCCCATTCGTCCTTGGGGAAGTGCCCGGGCACCCAGTCGACGATGATGCCCAGCCCCGCCTGGTGGGCCCGGTCGATGAGGTAGCGGAGGTCGTCCGGGCTGCCGAACCGGGACGTCGGGGCGTAGTACGAGGTGACCTGGTAGCCCCAGGAGCCGCCGAAGGGGTGCTCGGCCAGCGGCATGAACTCCAGGTGGGTGAACCCGGCGTCGGTGGCGTAGGCGACCAGCTCGTCGGCCATGTCCCGGTAGGACAGGCCCTGTCGCCAGGAGCCGGCGTGCACCTCGTAGACGCTCATCGGCCGCTTGTGCCAGTTGCCCTCGGCCCGCTGGGTCATCCACTCGTCGTCGCCCCACACGTGGGACGACTCCGTGACGACGGAGGCGTTGGACGGCGGGACCTCGGTGGCGAAGGCCATCGGGTCGGACTTGACGACCCACTGCCCATCGGCGCCGAGCACGTGGAAGCGGTACCGGGTGCCGACCTGCACGCCGGGGATGAAGATCTCCCAGACGCCGGAGGAGCCCAGCGACCGCAGCGGGTAGGCGCGGGCCTCCCAGTAGTCGAAGTCGCCGGTCACCTTCACGCCCCGCGCGTTGGGCGCCCAGACGGCGAAGGAGACGCCCTCGACCTGACCGCCGGGGGTGTCGAACCCGCGCACGTGGGCGCCGAGCACCGTCCAGAGCTGCTCGTGCCGGCCCTCGCGGATCAGGTGCTGGTCGAGCTGGCCCAGCGTGGGCAGCCAGCGGTAGGGGTCGTCGACGACGTAGGTGTCGGTGCCGCCCTCACCGTTGGGATAGGTGACCTCCACCCGGTAGTCGCCGGGCTGCGCGGGCAGCCGCGCCTCGAAGATGCCGCCGGCGTGCACCTGAGGGGCCCCGTACCGGCTGCCGTCCTGGTCGACGATGGCGACCGCCACCGCGTCGGGACGCAGCGTGCGGACCGCCCAGCCCGAGGGCAGCTGGTGGGCGCCCAGTACGCCGTGCGGGTTGTAGGACCAGCCCTCGACGACGGCGCGCAGCTCCTGCTCGCTGACCTCCCGACCCTGCGTCGTGGCCGGCTCACCGGCCGCGGACGGCCTGCCGGACCCGGCGGGCTCGGCCAGCGCCGGCTCGGCACCGGCGGTGCCGGCGGGCACGGTGGCGGTCGGGGCCGGGGTCGCAGCCGGCTCGGATGCGGTCTCGGCCGGCGAGCTGCCGCCGGTGCCGGCCTGCCTGCCGTCGGCGGGGACCTGGGGGGTGTTCGGCTCGGCCGGGTCCGGGCTCGGCGGCTCCGGCTGCGGTGCGGACGGCGCCGAGGGGTTGCCCGGTTCGGCGATGGGGGCCGGCGCGACCACCGGGGTGGCGGTCACCTTCTTGGTCGCGCGGGCCCGCTTCGTGGCCTTGGCCGGCGCGGGCGCGGGTGCAGGCACGTCGCCGTCGGTCACCGGGGCCGCGGCGGTCTTCTTCGCCGCGGCCCGCCTGGTCGCCTTCTTCGCCGGGGCAGGGCCCTCGGACGCGTCCGGTGCGTCGGCGCCGGCTGCCGCGGGGGCGGCCTTCTTCGCCGCGGCCTTGCGCACCGACGGTGCCCGCTTGGCGGCGGTCTTCTTCGCCGGGGCCGCCGGGGCAGCCGGTGCCGTCGGCTCGTCGGCGGTGGCGGCGTCGGCCCGCACGGACTCGGTGATCTCCTCGACCCGGCGCATCAGCTCCGCCTTGTCGGCGGGCTCGCCGCCCGGCGCGGGGGTGGTGGCATCGTCGATCGTCATGGTGCTGGGTCCCTCGTTCCTGTCCGAAGTCAGTCGGTCGTCGTCAGCCGGGACACCGACTGGAGCGGGATCATCAGCCAGTGTGGGCGGTTGCGCGCCTCGTAGACGCACTCGTACACCGCCTTGTCGGCCTCGAAGGCGCGCAGCAGCGGGGACGCGGGGTCCAGCTCGATGCCCCCGGCGGCGGCGTAGCCGGCGCGGAAGGCGTCCCGGTTCCGCTCGGCCCACTCCTGTGCGCGGTAGGCGCGCTGCGGGTCCCCGGGCTGCTCGACGAGCATGTGCCGGGCGGCGTAGTCGAAGGAGCGGAGCATGCCCGCCACGTCGCGCAGCGGGGTGTCCAGCTCCCGGCGGGAGGCCAGCGGCCGGGCCGGTTCGCCCTCGAAGTCCAGCACGATCCAGCCGGTGGTGGTGCGCAGCACCTGACCCAGGTGCAGGTCGCCGTGCACGCGCTGACGCACCACGGGCTCGTCGGAGACAGCGGCGGCCGCGTACAGCGCACGCAGGGCGTCGGCGTGCTCGGCCAGGTCGGGGACCACCTCGACTGCGTCCTTCAGCCGGGCGGTCATCTGCTCGGCGATCGCGGCGTACCAGTCGCGGTCGGCCGGCTCGGTGGGCAGCGCCCGGGCGAGGTCGGCGTGCACCGAGGCGGTCGCCTCCCCCAGCCGCTCGCTCTCCCCGGCGAAGTCGCCGCCCACCTCGTCGGCGTGCAGGTCGCCCTCGGCGTACAGGTCGCGGACGCTGGAGGTGGCCAGCCGCCAGCCGTCGCTGGCGTTGGGCACGAAGGCCTGCA
>JAOPUQ010000003.1 GCA_025963425.1 Modestobacter sp.
CTGGACGACGCGGTCGCCGAGCTGGTCGCCACCGGTGGCGACGGGAAGGTCCTGGCCGGCGGCCAGTCCCTGGTCCCGGTGCTGGCCATGCGGCTGGGCCGGCCAGGGACGCTGGTCGACATCAACGGCGCCGCCGGCCTGGACACCATCGAGCGGCGTGGCGCCGTGCTCCGGGTCGGCGCCACCGCCCGGCAGCGCCGGCTCGAACGCAGCCCGGATGCGGCCGACGTGCCCCTGCTCGGGATGGCACTGCCCTTCGTCGGGCACCGGGAACTGCGCAGCCGGGGCACGGTGTGCGGCAGCCTCGCGCACGCCGACCCGGGTGCCGAGCTGCCTGCCGTCGCCTCCTGCCTGGGCGCGGCCCTCGAGGTGACCGGCCCCTCGGGCCGGCGGGTCGTGCCTGCCGCGGAGTTCTTCGAGGGTGCGATGACCACCGTGGTCGGCGCGGAGGAGGTGCTCAGCGCGGTGGAGTTCCCGGTGGCCGGCCCGGGTGAGGGCTTCGGCTTCGCCGAGATCGCCCGCCGGCACGGCGACTTCGCCCTCGCCGGCGTGGTCACCCGGGTCCGCTGCGTAGCCGGGGCCGTCCAGCAGGCTGTGATCAGTGGCTTCGGGGTCTCCGACCGCGCCGTCACGCGAGACGTCACCGACCTGGTCCGCTCCGCCGCGGACCACGACGACCTGGAGTCCGCCCTGCGACCGGGGGCCGAGGAGCTCGCCCGGGACGTCGTCGACACCTCCGGTGACGGGCACGGCTCGCAGGGCTACCGGCGCCGGCTCTTCGCCGTCCTCGCCGCCCGCGAGTTGGCCCGCGCGTACCGCCGATCCACGGAAGGCCAGTCATGACCACGTCCCAGCGACCACCTGCCGCCCCGGCGGCCGACGCAGTCCCACGCGGGCTGCAGCGGCCGGTCAAGGCGGCCGCGGACGAGCTGATCGACGTCTCGTTCACCGTCAACGGCACGCCCGTCACCATCCAGGTCGCGGCCCGGGTGCACCTGGGCGATGCGCTGCGCACGAACCTGGGCCTCTCGGGCACCCACCTGGGCTGCGAGCACGGCGTCTGCGGCATGTGCACGGTGCTCATCGACGGGGACGCCGCCCGCGCCTGCCTGGTCTTCGCCGTGCAGGCCGAGGGCACCGACATCGTCACGGTGGAGGGGCTCGGCACGCAGGAGGCGCAACACCCGCTGCAGCAGGCGTTCAGCCACCACCACGCGCTGCAGTGCGGGTTCTGCACGCCGGGCTTCCTGATGAGCTCCTACGACCTGCTGACCCACAACGAGGGCGCCCTGGACGCCGAGACGCTGCCGGAGGAGATGTCCGGCGTCCTGTGCCGGTGCACCGGCTACCGGGGCATCCTCGAAGCCGTCACCGACGTCGCCGAGGCCCATCCGGACGGCATCCCGGCCCCGCTGAACTGCGCGCCGCGCACGCTGGTCGGCCGCGGCGGTGGAGCCCCGACCGCGGCCTCCTCACCCGGCCCGGCCGAGGTCGCCGACGAGGCCGAGGACGCCCCGGCGGAGCTCGTCCGGCCGACCGGGACGCCGACCCTGACGGTGCAGGTCACCCGGCAGCTGAGCAGCCCGGTGGACGACGTCTGGGCGGTGATGGACGACGTCGACCGGCTGGCCCGCTGCCTGCCCGGGGCCGAGATGACCGCCGACCTGGGCGACGACCGGTACCGCGGCCGCGCCAAGGTGTCCCTGGGGCCGGTGCGGCTGGCGTTCGAGGGCCTGGCCCAGATCACCGAGCGGGACCCCGCCGGGCACCGGCTGGCGCTGCTGGCGCAGGGCGCCGACACCGGGGGCAACCGCACCGCCGCCGAGATCACCCTGCGGGCCACGGCCACCCCCGCCGGGTCCACCGAGCTGCAGGCCGACGCCGCCGTCTTCCTGTCCGGCCGGATCGCCCAGTTCGGCCGCGCCCTGGCCGGCGACGTCAGCCAGCGGCTGTTCGAGCAGTTCGCCGACGCCGTGGACGAGACCGCCCGCACCGGCACCGCACCGGACGTGGGGGCCGGACCCAGTGCCCTGGCGATCGGCGCCCGGGCGATGGTGGCCGCGGTCCGCCGGCGGCTGGGGCAGCTCCGTACCGCTGTACGCACCGGGAAGGGACGCCGCAGCCGGTAGCCGCGCCAGAGCCCGGTCGGCGTCGTGACGGCGTGGCGACGGCCGGGCTCACAGGTCCACTGGCGACGATGCCTGCGTGGACGCCGTCAGCACCTTCTGGGACCGGGTGAGCGCCCCCTCTCCCCCACTGCCGGCCGGCTGGCTGCTGGCCAGCGCCGTCGCCGCCGCCGTCCTGGTGCTCGTGCCCTCACTCTGGCGGCACGCCCGGCACGCGGTGACGATCGCCCATGAGGGCGCCCACGGCCTCGCCGCGCTGGTCACCGGCCGTCGGCTGGCCGGGATCCGGCTGCACTCGGACACGTCCGGGCTCACCGTCTCCGCCGGCCGCCCCACCGGCGCCGGCATGGTGCTCACCAGCGCCGCCGGCTACACCGGGCCGGGGCTGATCGGGCTGGGCGCAGCGGGGCTGCTCGCCGCCGGCTACGCGGTGGGCCTGCTGTGGGCGCTGCTCGGTCTGCTGGCGCTGCTGCTGGTACAGATCCGCAACTGGTACGGCCTGTGGTCGGTGCTGGTCACCGCGGCGCTGGTGTTCGCCGCCACCTGGTGGCTGCCTGCGCAGGGCCAGGCGAGCTTCGCCCACCTGGTCACCTGGTTCCTGCTGCTGGCCGCACCCAAGACGGTGGCGGAGCTGCAGGCCAAGCGCCGGCGGCGGGGCGGCGCCCCGGACTCCGACGCCGACCAGCTCGCCCGGCTGACCCGGCTGCCCGGGCTCGTGTGGGTGGGCGTGTTCCTGCTGGTCGACGTCGGGGCGCTCGTGCTGGGCACCCGCTGGCTGGTGGCCTGACCCGGGCGGTCAGTCGCTGGTCGGCCGGGTGCGTCGGCGGGGTGCCGCGTGCGCCGGCTGGGACACCGGCTCGACGACCGGCGCCGGTGGGATGTCCAGGACCAGCTCGCCGTCCCGGACGGTGACCTGCCGGCCGTGGTGGTGGATGTCCAGTGGTTCGCCGTCCAGCACCCGGTAGGTGGCCTGGCCCCCGGAGACGGTGACCTGCAGGATCCGGCCCTGGTAGACCACCCGGAAACCCAGCCGGGTGATCCGGTCGGGCAGCCGCGGGGCGAAGCTGAGCGCGCCGTGGTCACGCATCCCGCCGAAGCCGGCGACCGCCACCGTCCAGCCGCCGGCCAGCGAGGCGATGTGCAGCCCGTGCCCGGAGTTCTGGTGCAGGTTCTGCAGGTCGGTCAGCGCCGCCTCGGCCCAGTAGTCGTAGGCCAGCTGCAGGTGGCCGGTCTCCGCGGCGACCACGGCCTGCTGGGCCGCCGACAGCGAGGAGTCCCGCACCGTGCGGGCCTCGTAGTAGGCGAAGTCGGCGATCTTCTCCTCCAGGGTGAAGGAGTCGCCGCACAGGTGCAGGGCCATCACCAGGTCGGCCTGCTTGACCACCTGCTTGCGGTAGATCTCGAAGTAGGGGAAGTGCAGCAGCAGCGGGTACTTCTCCGGCGGGGTGCCCTCGAAGTCCCACTCCTCGTGGTGGGTGAAGGCGTCGGACTGCATGTGCACGCCGAGCCGGGAGTCGAAGGGCACCCGCATCGCGTCGGCGGCCCGCAGCCAGTGCTCCACCTCCTCCCCCGTCACGTCCAGCCGGCCGGCGGTGTCCGGCTGGCGCTTCACCGCGGCAGCCGCCTCGCGCAGGTTCCGCTGCGCCATCAGGTTCGTGTAGACGTTGTTGTCGACGACGGCCGTGTACTCGTCCGGCCCGGTCACCCCGTCGATCCGGAAGCCGTCGGCGACGTCGAAGTGGCCCAGGTCGGTGAACAGCCGTGCGGTCTCCACCAGCAGCTCGGTGCCGTAGTCGCGGTCGAAGGCCTCGTCGAGGGTGGCGTGGTAGTAGCGGCTGACCGCGTCGGCGATGTCGGCGTTGATGTGGAAGGCTGCCGTCCCCGCCGGCCAGTAGCCCGAGGTCTCCTCACCCCGGATGGTCCGCCACGGGAACGCCGCGCCGCGGTGGCCGAGCACCCGGGCCCGCTCCCGGGCGAGGTCCAGCGTGGAGTGCCGCCAGCGCAGCGCGTCCCGGGCGGCGTCCGGCGCGGTGTAGATCAGCACCGGGAGCACGTAGGTCTCGGTGTCCCAGAAGGTGTGCCCGTCGTAGCCCGGTCCGGTCAGCCCCTTGGCCGGGATCGGCTGCCGCTCGGCCCGCAGCCCGGCCTGCAGCACGTGGAAGATGCCCACCCGCACCGCCTGCTGGAGCTCGTCGTCCCCGTCGATCTGCACGTCGGACTGCGCCCAGTGGGCGTCCAGCAGCTCCCGTTGTTCCCGGACCAGCCGGTCCCAGCCGGCCAGCTTCGCCGTCGCCAGCGCGCCCTCCACCTGGTCGCGGAGCGCCTCGGTCGACCGGCGGGAGGACCAGCCGTAGGCGAGGTACTTGACCAGCCGCAGCTTCGCGCCGGCGGGCAGCCGGGCGGCCAGGGTGTAGCGGGCCAGGTCGCCGGAGGCCTCGATGTCCTCGGTCGAGGTGTCGGGGATCTCCACGACGTGGTCCATCCCGGCGGCCATCCGCAGCTTGCTGCGCCTGGTGCGGTGCACGAGGACGGCGTGCCGGCCGCGGGCCACCGCCATCTCCGACTGCAGCGGCTTGCGCAGCGCCGCCGACGCACGGGGATCGTCGTCGGCGCCCGTGCCCTCGACCACCTGGTTGGCCAGCAGGTCCGACTGCAGGGCGATGTAGAGGTCGCCGCCGTCGTCGGTGCACTCGACCTGGTACTCGATCGCCGCGATCGACCGGCGCGTGAAGGAGACCAGCCGGGTGCTGGTGACCTTGACGGTGCGGCCGTTGGGCGAGCGCCACTCGGTGGACCGGCGTAGCACGCCGGCCTTGAGGTCCAGCGTGCGGCGGTGCTCGATGATCTCGCCGTAGGCCAGGTCGAGCGGGGTGTCCCCGACCAGCAGCCGGATGAGCTTGCCGTCGGTCACGTTGACCACCGTCTGGCCCTGCTCGGGGAACCCGTAGCCGGCCTCGGCGTAGGGCAGCGGCCGCTCCTCGAAGAAGCCGTTGAGGTAGGTGCCGGCGACGACGACCGGCTCCCCCTCCTCCAGCGTGCCGCGCATCCCGATGTGCCCGTTGGCCAGTGCGAACACCGACTCGTTGACCCCCAGCGAGGTCATGTCCAGGCCGATCTCGGTGAGCGCCCACGGCTCGATCGGGAAGTGCGTGCGCCCCTCGGTCATGCCCGGATCTCCAGCAGCTCGTCGAGGTCCTGGACGACGACGTCGGCGCCGCGCTCGGCCAGGCCGGCGGCCTGCCCGACCCGGTCGACGCCGACGACGAAGCCGAAGTCGCCGGCGCGGCCGGCGGCGACCCCGGAGAGCGCGTCCTCGAACACCGCGGCCTGGGCCGGCTGGACGCCCAGCGCCCTCGCCCCGGCGAGGAAGGTGTCCGGGGCGGGCTTGCCGCGCAGGCCGTCCCGGGCGGCGACGAGCCCGTCGATCCGGGCGTCGACGAGGTCGGCGAAGCCGGCCACCTCGATCACGTGCCCGCCGTTGGCCGATGCGGTGACGACCGCGGCGGACAGCCCGGCGTCCTTCGCCGCGCGCAGGTAGCGCATCGAGCCCTCGTACACCTGGACGCCGTGCTCCTCGAGCTCACGGAGCACCAGCTCGTTCTTCCGGTTCGCCACCCCGGTGACGGTCTCGGCGTCGGCGGGGTCGTCCGCACTGCCCTCGGGCAGCGTGATCCCCCGGCTGGCCAGGAAGTCCCGGACGCCGTCCTTGCGCGGTTTGCCGTCGACGTGCTCGTTGTAGTCGGCCGCGCTGAAGTCCTTCGCCGCTGGGTCCCGGCGGCGGAGGAACTCGTCGAACGTGCGCTTCCAGGCGGCCTGGTGGACCTTCGCAGTCTGGGTGAGCACCCCATCGAGGTCGAACAGGCAGGCACGGATGTCGTCGGGAAGTCCCAGCACGCGGGCCACGCTACGGCGAGACGATAGCGATTACCTGTCGAATCCCCCGGCGTCACCCGTAGGAAACTTGTGCCCCCGCCCCGTGGACGCGACGTGGCTGCGGACCCGGCTGGTGGCGGGCGGAACCGGCCGGTCCGGATCCGGGACCGGGTGAATGCACCAGGCATCGGGAAATGGCCGTTGTGGTCACTGATCGGGCGCCCGGAGGGCGCCGGCTGCCGGGGACCGCGGGTCCGTGAATCGCGGCTGTGTTGGGGATAACGGTTGTACGTGCTGCTGGGCACCCGGTGGAACCGGCTGCTGGTCGGGGCGATCAGGCGGGGCACCGCCGACCTGCCTAGGGTCGGCGGCAGGTGCGGCACCCGCTGCTCCCCCGGTGTCCGCGCCGGGGCCCCATGACCTGAGGAGGACCCCGGCATGGCCGGCCGACCCACCCCGCCCGACCCGTACGACTTCCTGCCCCAGGTGCCCAGCTTCACCGTGACCAGCACCGACGTCCGTCACGGCGAGCTGCTCGACCAGCCGCTCGTCAGCGGCAAGATGGGGCTGGACGGCCAGGACCGTTCCCCGCAGCTGTCCTGGTCGGAGTTCCCGGCCGAGACCCGCGGGTTCGCCGTCACCGTCTACGACCCCGACGCCCCGACCACCAGCGGCTTCTGGCACTGGGCGGTGGCCGGCATCCCGGCCTCGGTGACCGAGCTGCCCAGCGGCGCGGCCGACGGCGGTCTGCCCGAGGGTGCGGTGCAGCTGCGCAACGACGCCGGGTTCGCCGGCTTCGTCGGCGCGGCCCCGCCGGCCGGGCACGGCCCGCACCGGTACTTCATCGTGGTGCACGCGCTGGACACCGACGACCTCGGCGTCCCGGCCGAGGCCTCGCCGGCGTTCCTGGGGTTCAACCTGTTCGGCCACACGCTGGCCCGGGCGACGATCGTCGCCACCTTCGAGGTCGAGTGACCCGCTGAGCCGCCGGGGGCCGGCTCCCTCCCCGAGGGCGCCGGCCTCCCGCCGGCCCGGTGGTCAGCGCCCGGTCAGGAGACCGGGCGCTCCGCCAGGCAGCTGGTGCCCACGCGCGCGAAGCCGACCCGCTCGTAGACCCGGGCGACGTCGTCATCGCCGGCGGCGAGGAACACCAGGTCCGCGGTCTGCCGGGCATGCTCGACCAGGGCCGAGGTCAGACCGGCCCCCAGCCCCCGGCCGCGGAAGCGGGGCAGCGTCGCCACCCCGACGACCTCGCTCACCTCGTGCCCGTCGACCTCGACCGGCTGGTGCGAGCCCACGGCGACCGGCTGCCCGTCGTCGACGGCGACCATCATCACGGTCCGGCCGGCGGCCACCCGCTCCCGCAGCACCGACGTCGACGGGAGCTCGCCGGGGCCCGGACCGGGCCCGGTCGGTGCCGCGGCACCGACCGGTGTGGCGAACGCCAGCTGCGCCAGCCGCTGGTAGCGGGCGAGCTCCGGGTCGTCGGCGCCGACCAGGTACAACCGCACCTCCGCAGGCAACAGCACCTCGACCGGGTCGGCGGCGACCAGCAACGGCAGCTCATCGACGACGAGCCCCGCGCTGCGGGCCACGCCGGCAAGACCCCGGCAGCGGTCACCGAGCCACTCGATCGCGGCGGGCAGGCCGGCGCCCTCCTGCAGGGCCACCGCCGCCCGGACGTCGGCCACCTGGACCCTGCCCTCCTGACCGGGCCGCGGGCGGGCCGGAAAGGGCCACTCCGGCGGGCCGATCGGGACCTGGAGCGGGCCGACCTGCTGCACCGGGGCCTCCGGCAGCGGGGCCACGGCGAAGTAACGCTCGATCTGGTCGAGCAGCCCAGGGCGGGACGGCACGTCGCTGACCCTAGACGGCCGCGGAGCCGGGCAGGGCCACAGCGGCCCGGGACCACCCGGGAGGGGTGCCCACAGCACCCGGGCGGGCGGCCACCGGAGCCCAGACGGCACGATGGGCGCCGTGACCGTCGGGACGCGAGCGCAGGTATCGCCCTTCGCCGCCTTCGACCGTGCCTCCTGGCGGGCCCTGACGGGCTCCTCCCCCCTGCCGCTGGATGCCGCCGACGTCCGCGAGCTGGCCAGCCTCGGCGACCGGATCGACCTCGACGAGGTCGCCACCGTCTACGTGCCGCTGGCCCGGCTGCTGCACCTGCACGTGGCGGCCAGCCGGCGGCTGTGGTCGGCGCAGACGGAGTTCCTCGGCGCGCGCACCGAGAAGGTGCCCTTCGTGATCGCGGTCGCCGGCAGCGTGGCGGTCGGCAAGAGCACCACCGCCCGGCTGCTGCAGGCGCTGCTGGCCGCCGGCCCCGACACGCCCCGGGTCGACCTGGTCACCACCGACGGCTTCCTGCTGCCCAACGCCGTGCTGGAGTCCCGCGGGCTACTGGCCCGCAAGGGCTTCCCGGAGAGCTACGACCGGCGGGCGCTGCTGCGCTTCCTGGCCGACGTGAAGTCCGGCCGCGCCGAGGTCAGCGCGCCGCTGTACTCCCATCACGCCTACGACGTGCTGCCCGGCGAGCGCCAGGTCGTCGACTCCCCCGACGTCCTGGTCCTCGAGGGCCTCAACGTGCTGCAGGCCGGCGGCGGCGCTGCCGGCCGGGTCCCGGACGTGTTCCTCTCCGACTTCTTCGACTTCTCCGTCTACGTCGACGCCACCGAGCACGACATCGAGCAGTGGTACGTGGAGCGCTTCCTGGCGCTGCGCCGCACCGCCTTCGCCGACAGCGGCGCCTACTTCCACCGGTTCGCCGACCTCACCGACGAGGAGGCCGTCACGACCGCGCGCGGCATCTGGGCCTCGGTCAACGGGCCCAACCTGCGCAGCAACATCGCCCCCACCCGCTCCCGGGCCCGGCTGGTGCTGCAGAAGGCCGCCGACCACTCGGTGCGCCGGGTACTGCTGCGCAAGCTCTGACCGGCCCCTCCCGGGGACGGTGCGACTGTCGGCATGTGACGAGCCTCACTGCCGACCTGGTGAGTTCTCGCCCGTACCCCACGTCCGGACCGGCGCGCACACTCGGTGGGTCCGCAGCGTCGCGGCCCGATCCCGCCCCGGTCGCCCTCGGGGCCGACGAAGAGAGATCCCGATGTGCGCCCATGTAGTGCCCTGCCCCGACGCCGCCGCTGACGACCGCGTGCTCGCCACCCCGATCAGCCGGCACCCCGAGCAGGGCTGGACCCTGCTGTGCAACGGCGTCGTGCTGTTCGACGACGACGGTGAACTGCTGCCCGACGGCCAGGTCGTCCTCACCCGCCGCTGGGCCATGGCACTGTCGTCCTGACGGCCCGCAGGCGGCAGCGGCTCCGCGCGACCGGGGCACGGCTCCTGGCCGCGGTGTCGTCGGTCAGGACGACGATGCGCTCAGCGCCACCACGTCGGCCGTCGTCCCGAGGTCGTCCGGTGAGCCCGCTGCCCGCTCGGGGACCGTCGCGGCCGGCCGGTGCGGCACGTGCGGCTCCTCGAACGCCTCCGGCGGCGGGCACGAGCAGACCAGGTTGCGGTCGCCGTACGCGCCGTCGATGCGCCGCACCGGGGCCAGGTAGCCCCGGCCGATCAGGCCCGGGACCGGGTAGACGGCGACCTCGCGCGGATAGGGGCGGTCCCACTCCCCCGCCACCATGGCCAGCGTGTGGGGGGCATTGCGCAGCGGGTTGTCCGCGCGGTCGTACTCGCCGGAGGCGACCTTCCCGATCTCGCCGCGGATGTGCACCATCGCCTCGACGAACCGGTCCAGCTCGGCCTTGTCCTCGCTCTCGGTCGGCTCGACCATCAGCGTGCCGGCCACCGGGAAGCTCATCGTCGGGGCGTGGAAGCCCAGGTCGATCAGCCGCTTGGCGACGTCGTCGTTGGTCACGCCGGTGGCCTTGGTGAGCGGCCGGATGTCCAGGATGCACTCGTGCGCCACCAGGCCGTCGGCGCCGGCGTAGAGCACCGGGTAGTGCTCGCGCAGCCGGGCGGCGAGGTAGTTGGCCGCCAGGATCGCGTGCTGGGTGGCCTTGAGCAGCCCGTCGGGGCCCATCAGCCGCAGGTAGGCCCAGGAGATCGGCAGGATGCCGGCCGACCCGAACGGCGCGGCGGACACCGCGGGCCCCTGCCCGCCGGTCTCCACCAGCGGGTGTCCGGGCAGGAAGGGCACCAGGTGCTCCCGGACGCCGATCGGCCCGACGCCCGGGCCGCCTCCGCCGTGCGGGATGCAGAACGTCTTGTGCAGGTTGAGGTGCGACACGTCCGCGCCGAACCGGCCCGGCTTGGCCAGCCCGACCAGCGCGTTGAGGTTGGCCCCGTCGACGTACACCTGCCCGCCGGCGTCGTGCACGGCCGCGCAGATCTCGGTGATGTCCTGCTCGAACACCCCGTGCGTGGACGGGTACGTGATCATCAGCGCGGCCAGCTGCTCCGCGTTGGCCTCGATCTTGGC
>JAOPUQ010000026.1 GCA_025963425.1 Modestobacter sp.
CGGCCGGCCGGCGTGCTCGCCGGCGATCGACATCCGCCGCTCCAGCCGCTCCAGGCGCTGCAGGGTGGCCGCGGCCGACCCGTCGACGCCGGGCAGCAGCATCCGGGCGCAGACGAGCTCCAGCAGCAGCCGGGGCGCCGTCGTCCCCCGCATCTCGGTCAGGCCCTCGTGGACGGTGTCGGCCAGCCGGGAGAGCGTGGCGGCACCGAGCGCCTGGGCCTGCCGGCTCATCACGTCCATCCGGTCGGGCGGGCTGTCGAGCAGCCCGTTGCCGCCGGCCTCGGGGACGGCGTCGAGCACGATCAGGTCGCGGAGCCGGTCGAGCAGGTCGGTGGCGAACCGGCGCGGGTCGTGACCGGCCTCGACGACCCGGTCGACGGCGCGGAAGACCCCCGGGGCGTCGGAGGCGGCCAGGGCGTCGACGGTCTCGTCGAGCAGCGCGTCGTCGGTGACGCCGAGCAGGCCGACCGCGCTGCGGTAGGTGACGCCCTCGGGGCCGGCCCCGGCCAGCAGCTGGTCGAGGATGGACAGCGAGTCACGCACCGAACCGCCGCCGGCGCGCACCACGAGCGGGAAGACGGTCGGCTCGACCGTCACGCCCTCGGCGGCGCAGGTCTTCTCCAGCAGGGAGCGCAGCGTGCTCGGGGGCACCAGCCGGAACGGGTAGTGGTGGGTGCGCGAGCGGATGGTCGGCAGGACCTTGTCCGGCTCGGTGGTGGCGAAGACGAAGACCAGGAACTCCGGCGGCTCCTCGACCACCTTGAGCAGGGCGTTGAAGCCCTGCGTGGTGACCATGTGCGCCTCGTCGACGATGTAGACCTTGTAGCGGCTGTTCACCGGCGCGAAGAACGCCCGCTCCCGCAGTTCGCGGGCGTCGTCGACACCACCGTGGCTGGCTGCGTCGATCTCCATCACGTCCAGCGACCCGGGACCGTCGGGCGCCAGCGCGACGCAGGAGGGGCACGCCCCGCACGGGGTGGACGTCGGGCCCTGCACGCAGTTCAGCGACCGGGCGAGGATCCGCGCCGAGGACGTCTTCCCGCATCCGCGCGGGCCGCTGAACAGGTAGGCGTGGTTGATCCGCCCGCTGTCGATGGCGTTGACCAGGGGCGTGGTGACGTGCTCCTGACCGACCACCTCGGCGAAGGTCGCCGGGCGGTACTTCCGGTACAGAGCCAGTGCCACGATCGCTGAGGTTACGTGCCCCCACCGACGCTCCGGCGCATCCCTGCGCTCACTGGGTCAGGTGCAGCAGGAACTCCACGGCGCCGTCGTCGTCGACCCGCACGAAGCCCAGGCTCGGCGCCTGCACGCCGTAGTCGCCGAAGACGACCGGCACCGACCCGGACACGTCGACCCCGGCGTCGGTGCGGACCACCGCCAGCTCGACCTGCACCGGGTTGGTGCGGCCGGCCAGGGTCAGCTCGCCGGCCACCGGCACGGTCACCGGAGTTCCGCCCAGCTCGGGCAGGTCCACCGGGCCGGCCACGCGGAAGGTCGCCGTGGGGTTCGCCTGGACGTCCATCACGGTGTCCCGGAAGTAGGCGTCGCGGCGGCCGATGTCGGTGGCGATGCCGGCGACGTCCACGGTCACCTGCGCCTCGGTCAGGTCCCCACCGGCGATGACGATCGAGCCGGTGACCTGCTCGGTGGTGCCGGCCACGGTCACGTCGGCGCCGTTGAGGACCTCGTGCACCCGGTAGCCGGCCGAGGACCCGGCCGCCACCTGCCACGAGCCGTCGGTCTCCTCGACCAGCTGGGCGTCCTCGGGCTGGACCTGCACGGTCGGCGCCGGGGGCGCGTCCTGCTCCAGGGCGGCGTAGACCAGCGGCCCCCCGACGGCCCCCACCGCGAGGACGGCGACCGCCCCGCCGGCGATCCACCACGTGCGACGTCGCGCCATGACCACCCCTAGAGCTTGAAAGTTCATAGATTCAAGCGCACGGAGCTGTGCCGGGCATGTGGATCGGGGGAAAAGAAAGGGACCCCCCGCACACCCGTCAGAGCCCGCTTATCCTTGCTGCCTTCCGGCCCTGGGGAGGTTCACAGGGTGACGCCGCACGAGGGGTCGACACCCACTGTAGAGGACGATCTCCCCGACATGCCCACCGCAGCCGCCCCCGCCCGTGCACCCGACTCCGCCACCCGGGGCTTCGTGCTGGTGGTGGCCGCGGCGCTGTGCTGGGGCACGTCCGGGATCAGCGGCGACGTCGTCGCCCGGCGCAGCGACCTCGCGCCGCTGGAGATCGCCTGGTACCGGATGGCGATCGGCGCCGTCGTGCTGCTCGCCGTGCACCTGCTCACCCGCCGGCGCCGCGCCGGCCGCCGCGTTCCGCTGACGCGGGCCACCGCCGGGCAGTTGACGGTGGTCGCCGTCGGACTGGCGGCCTACCAGGCCGCCTACTTCGCCGCGGTCGCCACCGCCGGGGTCAGCATCGCCACGCTGGTCGCGCTCGGCCTCGCGCCACTGCTGGTGGCCCTCGCCTCGGCGGCACTGGGCCACGGCCGTCCCGACCGGGCCACGCTCGTCGCGCTGGGGGTCGCGCTGGCCGGACTGGTGCTGCTCGTGGGCACCTCCGCCGGCGCCGACACCGGCGACACCGTCGTCCTGGGTGCGCTGGTGGCGGTGGGCTGCGCCGTGGCCTACGGCGCCGTCGTCGTCAGCTCGGGCCTGGTGACCGGCGGCGTCCCGACCACGATGGTCGGCTTCATCGGCGGGGCACTGCTGCTGACGCCGGTCGTGCTGGCCACCGGCCTGCACCTGCCCGGCGACCCGGTGGCCCTGGGCGTGCTTGCCTACCTGGGGGTGGTGCCCAGCGCGCTGGCCTACGGGTTGTTCTTCACCGGGGTGCGCACGGTGCCGGCGTCGGTCGCCGCGATCGTGACGTTGCTGGAGCCGCTGACGGCGACCATGCTCGCCACGGCCTTCCTGGGCGAGCGGCTGGCCCCGGCCGCGCTGGCCGGGGGGATGCTCATGCTCGCCGCCGTGGCGGGGCTGTACCTGCGGAGGATGGGAGATTCGAACTCCCGAGGGCTTGCACCCAACCCGCTTTCCAAGCGAGCGCCATAGGCCACTAGGCGAATCCTCCAGTTGCGGCAACCAGACTACCGGGCGCCCGCGAGAGGGTCAGCCGCGGCTCTCGACGACCAGCACGTGGTCGGCTGCCGCCAGCGCGACGACCCGGGACTTCGGCGGGTTGAGGTGCACCGATCCGGTCGCGGCGACCCGGTAGCCCAGGACCGACTCGTTCCGGGCGGCCCCGGCGGCCACCAGCGCGCCGTAGGCGACCGGCTCGCCGCCCACGTAGCGCTGCGCCGGCCGGAAGGTCAGCCGCGCCCCGTCCGGCGAGAACAGGTCGAGGAACACCTGCGCCAACTCGGTCCGCTCGGACAGCTGGGCGAGCATCAGGCTGGTCACCTCGTCGCTGACGATCCAGTCGTCCACGCCGCCCGCCTGGGCGAGTTCCACGTCGTCACGCTCGAGCACCTCGGCCACGATCCGGACGGCGCGCTCGCCCCCGGCCGGCCACGCCCGGCGCAGCGCCAGCAGGGTGAGCAGCGTCCGCGCGTCACCGTCGGCGGTCTCGACGGCGCCCCGGTAGCTGAGCACGATGCCCTGGTCGTAGTCCCTGTCGGCGACGAGCCCGGCCAGTTCCGCGGGCCCGGCGGTGCTGGTGTCCACCCGCAGTTCGACGTTGGCGAGCCCCTCGACCCGCACGTCGGCCGGGTCGACGAGTGCCGGGTCGACGACGACGTCCACGACGGTCCCGGGGACGGCGAACTGATCGATCTCGCGCACCACCTTGGGGCCCAGCACGCTCCAGCCGACGACGAGCAGGTGCCGGGTCGCCGGCACCTCGTCGGTGCTGAGCAGCGGCACCGGCGCCTCGTGCAGCACCACGCCGGTGCAGCGGAACGTTGCGTCGTCCCCGGAGACGGCGATGACCTCGTCGCCGTCCTCGAGCACCGTGGCGGCCGGCGGGTTGACCAGGACCCGACCGTCGGCGCGGGCGACGCCCAGCACCGCCGAGGCCTCGAAGGCGCACAGCACCTCGGCGTAGGTGCGGCCCGTGAGCTCGGGGAAGGACGCGAAGTAGATCTCGTCGCCGTCGAAGTCGAGCAGGTCGCGCAGCACCTGGGACAGCCCGCTCTGCCGGCAGGACTGCGCGGTGATCTCCGCGATGACCTGGTCGGAGTTGACCGTCACGACGCGGCCGTCGGTGAGCGCCTCCAGGCTGGCGGCGTAGGTGGGGTCGGCGACCTCGGCGACCACGCGGGGGCCGCTGAAGGAGGGGTCCAGGGTCTTGATGGCCAGCACGGTCTTGATCGCGTCGGCGTCGCCGGCACCGGCGCCCATCACGATCACCGACCGGGCACCGAGCAGGTTGACCATCCGCAGGTCGCTGCCCTTGGCCGGGGACCCGGACCGGCACACCACCCGGGTGGTGCGGGTGTCGCGGACCGCGGCCGACAGCG
>JAOPUQ010000048.1 GCA_025963425.1 Modestobacter sp.
CGAGCAGGGCGGCGAACCGGTCGGCCGCCTGCCGCCCCATGCCGGGGTGCACGTGCTGGTAGACGGTGAGGGTGATGGTCGCGCTGGCGTGCCCGAGCCGTTCGGAGACGACCTTGACCGGCTCGCCGGCGGCCAGCAGCAGCGTCGCGTGGGTGTGCCGCAGATCGTGCAACCGGATCACCGGCAGCAGCTCCTCCCCCAGTGCCTTACGGGCCTGGACGACATGGGCGACGAACTGTCGGGAGAACCGCTCAGGGTGACGGTGACTGCCGTCGAGCGTGCCGAGCACCAGGGCGGTGTCCCGGACCAGGTCCAGTGCGACCGATCCGCGGACCGCCCGGCAGGCGCGCGGGGGTCAGCGGCGCGGCGCCCGGGAGCGGGGCGGTCGCTCCCGCGCCGGCCGGAAAGACGGTCACTCCGGCGGTGTCCGGCGTCATGACCAGGGTCGTT
This sequence comes from Modestobacter sp., assembly GCA_025963425.1. GTDB lineage: Bacteria > Actinomycetota > Actinomycetes > Mycobacteriales > Geodermatophilaceae > Modestobacter. The sequence goes on from JAOPUQ010000048.1 coordinate 451, forward strand.
GCAGATTGCAACTTGTCTCCCTAGTGTTGGTGGCGACAACCAATGGGGGGAATGAGTGGACAAGGAGATCGGCCCGCAACTGCTGGCCGCGTTCTCGAGCATCGTCCGAAAGATCCGGACCCTGGAGACGACCGCTGAAGCGGCGGGTGACGTCCCGCCGTCGGTGATCGCCGTGCTGGGGATGCTGAGCGACCACGGTGAGCTGCGGCTCGGCGCGGTCGCCGGGAGCCTCGGCGTCGACACGTCGGTGATCAGCCGGACCGTCGCCGTCGCCCAGCACCGGGGGCTGGTGGCGCGCCGCCCGGATCCGCGGGACGGACGCGCGTGCCTGCTGTCGCTGACCGAGCGCGGCAGTCAGGCGCTGGCCGACCGGCGCAACCAGCGGCTGCGGCTGCTGGCGGCCGTCACCGACGACTGGGAGCCCGGCGCGGCCGAACAACTGCTGGCCGCTCTCACCCGACTGCGCGACGGCCTCGCCGCGACCGGTAGGACCGCGGCGGCCGCGTAGCTGACCTCGCTCCGCCGCGGCGCTGACCCGCGCGCCCGGCACCTCGACGAGGAGCGGCGGGCGGAACCTCCACCCTTCCGGCGCACCGAGGCGCCGGGTTCCTCCTCCGCCCCGCTGAACGTATCCGCCTGCCCATGTGGCAGCCGTCACCTGCAAAGGACCACCGTATGAGCACGACCCACCGGGCCGGCCCGCCGGTCACGACCGTCCCCGCCGCGGACGCGCCGATGAGCAAGCGGGAGACCCTCGAAGCGCTCAGCGGCCTGCTGCTGGCGCTGTTCGTCGGCCTGCTGAGCTCGACGATCGTCTCCAACGCCCTCCCGACCATCACCTCCAAACTGGAGGGCACCCAGTCCCAGTACACCTGGGTCATCACCGCCTCCCTGCTGGCGGCGACGGCGACGACGCCGATTTGGGGCAAGCTGGCCGACCTGTACAGCAAGAAGCTGCTGGTGCAGGCCGCCATCGTCGTGTTCGTCATCGGCTCGGCGCTGTCCGGCCTGTCCCAGTCGATGGGCATGCTGATCGCGTTCCGGGTCATCCAGGGCGTGGGCATGGGCGGGCTGCAGGCCCTCGCTCAGGTGGTGATCGGCGCGCTGATCCCGCCGCGGGAACGTGGCAAGTACTCCGGCTACCTCGGCGCGGTCATGGCCGTGGCGACCGTGGGCGGCCCGCTGCTGGGCGGCGTCATCGTCGACACCTCCTGGCTGGGCTGGCGGTGGACCTTCTACGTCTGCGTGCCGGTCGCCCTGGTGGCCCTGGGCCTGCTGCAGAAGACGCTGCACCTGCCGGTCGTCAAGCAGAAGGCCAGCATCGACTGGCTGGGCGCCACCCTGATCAGCGCCGCCGTGAGCGACCTGCTCATCTGGGTCACCTACGCCGGCAACCAGTTCGACTGGGTCTCCTGGCAGTCCGCGGTCATGGCCGGCGGCGGGCTGGTGGCCCTGCTGCTGACCGTGCTGGTGGAGAGCAAGGTCCAAGAGCCGATCATCCCGCTGTCCATCGTGCGTGACCGCACCACCGCGCTGGCGATCATCGCCTCCATCGCGGTCGGCGTCGGGATGTTCGGCGCCTCGGTGTTCTTCGGGCAGTACTTCCAGATCGCCCGCGGCTGGTCCCCGACCAAGGCCGGTATGGCCACCATCCCGATGATCGGTGCGCTGCTGATCTCCTCCACCGTCTCCGGCCAGCTGATCACCCGCACCGGCAAGTGGAAGCGGTACCTGGTGCTGGGCACCGTGCTGCTGGTCGCCGGCATGGGGCTGCTCGGCACCATCGACCACCGCACCAGCTACACCGTGATGGCCGGCTACATGGCGCTGCTGGGCCTGGGGGTCGGCATGTCCATGCAGAACCTGGTGCTCGCGGTGCAGAACACCGTGGACGTGCGCAGCATCGGTGCCGCCTCCTCGGTGGTCACCTTCTTCCGCTCCATGGGCGGCGCGGCCGGTGTCTCCGTCCTCGGCTCGGTCGCCGCCACCCAGGTCAGCTCGAAGGTGGCCGAGGGCCTGCGGGCCATGGGCCTGCCCGCCCCGCAGGGCGGCGGGTCGGAGTCCCTGGACCTGACCGCGCTCCCGGCGCCGATCCGGGACCTGGTGCGCGGCGTCTACGGCGACGTCATCGGCGACGTGTTCGTCTACGCCGCGCTGATCTCGGCGGTCGCGGTGCTCGCGGTGCTGTTCATCAAGGAGGTCCCCCTCCGGAGCAGCAACGCGCTCACCGCGGAGACGCCCACCGCCGAGCAGGCCGCCCCGGACCCGACGCCCGCCACGGCCGGTGCTGTCTCTGCTCCGGTGGCACCTGCGCCGCTGGGCAACCTGACCGGCCGGGTCGTCATCGGGCGGGTGCTGCGCGGCGACGGCCGGCCGCTGGCCGGCGCGTCGGTGACCCTCACCGACGTCAGCGGCCGTCAGGTCGACCGGAGCCGGTCGGGCGCCGACGGTGACTACCGGCTGCACCCCTCGACCGGGGGCACCTACCTGCTCATCGCCGCCGCCCCGCGGCTGGCGCCGAACGCCTCGTTGGTCGCGCTGGCGGACTCCCCGGTGCACCGCGACGTCGTCCTGGCCGGCGGCTCCGTGCTGTGCGGGCACGTGCGCGGCGCGGACGGCGAGCCGCTGGCCGGCGCCCTGGTCACGCTGACCGACGTGCAGGGCGAGGTCGTCGGCAGCCACGTCACCGGCCCGGAGGGCCGCTTCGAGGTCGCCGAGCTCCTGGCCGGCACGTACACGCTGGCCGGCCAAGCCCCCGGCCACCAGCCGGTGGCGGTCACCGTCGTGCTCGGGGACGGGCCGTTGGAGCAGGACCTCCAGCTGGTCGGCGGCGCCCGGGTTAGCGGCGTCGTGCGGGCCGACAGCGATCAGCGGCCGCTCGCCGAGGCGACGGTCAGCCTGCTGGACGAGTCCGGCAACGTGCTCGCCGCGACCAGCACCGGCGAGAAGGGCGAGTTCGCCTTCGAGGACCTGCTCGCCGGTGACTACACGCTCATCGCCAGCGGCTTCGGCCCGGTGGCGACCGGCCTGCGGATCGCCGCCGGGGACGACGTCGCGCACGACATGACCCTGGGCGGTGGCCAGTGACCGCCGACCTGGTCACGGCGGCCCCGGGCCACGGGAGTGACGGGACGGCGGCGGTCTCCGGATCGATCCGCGGACGGGACGGCTGGCCGCTGGAGTCGGCCACCGTCACGCTCGTCGACCGCACCGGGGCACAGATCGGCCGCGCGACCGTGGACGCCGAGGGCCACTTCGCCGTCTCCGTCGCCGAGACAGGGGTGGCGACCCTGATCGTCGCCGCCCCGGGCTCGGTGCCCGTTGCGCGGTCGCTCACGGTCCCGCCCGACGGGCTGCGGCTCGGGGTCATCACGCTGACCCGCCCCGGCGACGCAGCCGTTCCCCGCCCCGGCCGGTGGACCATCGATCCGGCGCACTCGACGGTGGCCGTCACCGGCCAGCACCTGGGCCTGTCCAAGATCCACGGCCGGTTCGCCCGCTTTTCCGGAGAGCTCACGGTGGCCGACCCGCTGGAGGTGTCCAGCTGTTCGGCCACCATCGAGGCCGCCAGCATCGACACCGGCAACGGGCAGCGGGATGGCCACCTGCGGTCCGGTGACTTCCTCGACGTGGACCACTGCCCGGAGATCACCTACCGCAGCACGAGCGTCGAGCCCGCCGGCCCCGGCCGCTGGACCGTGCACGGCCTGCTCGACCTCGCCGGCACGACACGGCAGGTACCGCTGGAGGTCCGCTACAGCGGCACCCGCCCTGACCCCTGGGGAGGAGTCCGGGCCGGGTTCACCGCGACCGCGCGGCTGCACCGCGAGGACTTCCGGATGAACTGGAACCAGGCCGTCGAGCTGGGGCTCTCCCTGGTCGGCGCGCACCTGCTGGTCGAGCTGGAGATCCAGGCCGTCCTGGCCGACTGACCCCCAACCCATGACCCGCACTCGCGGGGCACGGACGGCACGACGAGGAGAAACGCTCTTGCCCGAGGACGACGCAGCGCTGCGCGCGACGCTGGCGCAGATCGTGCTCGCCGACCTCCAGGCCGCACGGTCACCGCTGAGCCCACCCGCGGTGGCGGCCCTCCGCATCCTCGCCTCGGCTCCCGCGACGACGCGGTCGGGGCAGGTCCCCGCCCGGCCCGCGGGGTGTTCGCTCCGCCGGGCGGGTGTCGCCGCCGGGTTCGGCGTCGGGGTCGCGGCGGTGGCCGGGGCGGTGTTCCTCGCCACGGGCAGCGACGCGCCCCGTCCGCTGCCGCAGGCGGCGCCGGCTGAGGGCCTCCCCGCGGACCTGACCCCGGTTCCCGCCGACGGGCGCAGCGTGCTGCCGGCTCCGGGCACGCCGGTACTGGTGGGCCCGTCGGCGACCACGGCGCCGTCCTCCGTGGCCGGGCCGGTGGGGCTGCCGGTCCCGGGGATCCCGGCCGCCGCGACGTCCCGTGCGGTCTCCCACGGTGGCGCGGCAGGGGCTCGACCGGCCGTCCGCGCGCCGGCATCCCGGGCCGCCGTCACGATCCCCGCCGCGACGACCCGCACTGAGACGAACGCCGCGGCAGCTGCCCCGGCGCGCACCGGCACGGCCGCGCCGTCGTCGCAGCCGCCGGCACCCCCGACTGCCGGACCCGGCCCGTCTGCGGGCCCCACGACGTCCGAGCCGGCGGCGTCCGAACCCACGACGTCCGAACCCACGACGCCCGAACCCACGACGCCCGAACCCACGACGCCCGAACCCACGACGCCGGGGCCGGAGGCTGCGCCGTCCGATGCGGGGCCTGCCACCGAGGACGCCACGGCCAGTCACCGGGCCGCCGATCGGGCCGACGCCAGATGTCCGCCCGGGCGCGGTGATCCATCGGGTCAGCCGTGAGCCGGCCGGACGCCCGGCCGGCTCACCGGCGGCGTCAGGCCATCGCGCCTTGCGTGGAGAGTTGGGCAGTGGGGCCTCCGGTCCCGGTCCAGGCCCATATGGTCCAGTGACAGCTGCCGTCTTCTCGACCTCGTGCTCGATGACATCGGCGACCGCGGCAGGGCCCCGGTGGCCGCGTGGAACGACCCCGTGACGCAGTAGCTGGCCTGATGACCGGGCCCGGCCGGCTCCCCACGCCGCCGCCCGGCCAGTCGGCGTCGCCCGTCGGCGACATCATGAGCAAGTGCCCCTCGCCGTACAGCTCAGATCAGCGACACCCGCACGTACCGGCAGGCGATCCGGCCCGGAGGCGATGGCGCGAAGCCGCCTCAGGTGACCGCCTGACGGTCCCAGGTGGCCTTCGTGAGGCGGTCTGTCACTTCTCCGCAGGCAGCCGTGTGCGGTTGTAGCGAGTCGCCCCTCGGACACCACGAAGTGGGCTGCTGCCCACCGGCGGACTCCTCGCTGGTCACTCCCGGGCGGGCCCCGGCGACCTCGGCCCGGCGGACCCACTTGCGCACCGTCTCGGTGGTGCCGATCCCGAGTTTCTGCGCGACCGAACGCATCGCCTCCCACTCCGAGGCGTGATCGGCGACCAGCCGCACCGCCCGCTCCCGCAACTCCGGCGGGTACTGCCCGTGGCGTCCTGCCATGACTCCATCTCCTCAAGGACAGGAGTCTCCGGACTCGCCGGGGCGGTTCAGATGGGTGCCGGCGGCCTCGAACGACCCGCGGTAGGCGTGTTCGCGCTGCACCGACAGGTAGTGCCTGTCCCAGCCCAGCCCCGCGCTGGTCCGCTCAGGCCGGACCGATGGCTGCCGCAGGATGCCGTTGGTGTCGCGAAGCCCGAGCTCGCTCGACACCACACCGTCCTCTGTATCGACCCGGTCGGTCCGCCTGTGATGTACACCGCTCAGCGCAACCGAGGTGAGTGGGGCGGTGCACCGCACAGCCGGAGACCTCAAGCACGCCACCCTGCGTCCGGCGACGCCGACCACCGCAGGCCAGCGTCAGCTGGGACGCCCCCACAGCACAGCTGGCTCTCGGCCCAAGTGTGTCGAACCCAGTGGAGCTCCTCTCAAGCGACGGCCGTCTCAGACCGGGGTGACCCAGGAACGCCGGGATCGGGCTAGCCCACCCGCGCCGACGGCGGCAGCGACCAGGACGACGCCGGCCGCGATGAGCACGGTGGTCGGGTGGCCGTGCAGCGCCAGGAGCGCACCGAGGAATGCGCCGAGGAACATGCTCAGAGCGGAGGTGGCTCGGCGTCCGACCTTGCTGTCGCTGCCACCGGCGAGCCTTCCGTCCGCGGCGATGCCGGTGATCGTCAAGGTGAGGACAGTGGTCGTGAGATCCGGGACGGCGAGCGCTCGGGCGGCGGCGTTCTGTGCGCCCATGGCCACGCTCAGCAGGACGATCACCAGGTAGCGGCTGCTGCCGGTGGCGGGATCGTGGATCGATGCGACCAGCAGCGCCGCGAGGACGAAGAGAGCCTCAGCGGTAACAGCCAGGAACAGGATCTGGCCGCGGTGTTCGTGCTTGGCGTGCGCGATCCGGCCGCCGAGGAGAGCCCCCGCGGCGAAGGCGCCCAGGGCGGTGAGCGACGCCGCTGCGGAGAACTGGCTCGATCCGCCCAGGGAGAAGGCCAGGAACACGACGTTCCCGGTCATGTTCGCGACGAAGACATGGCCCAGGACCAGGTAGCTGAAGGCATCGACCAGCCCTGTCACCACGGTCAACGTGAGCAGTACAGGGGGAAGCGGACCGTGTCGGCCTGTGCGGTCGGGAACCACGGTGCGGTAGGCATCGCTGACTGCGGTCTTCATGGTGACCTCCTCGGTCC
>JAOPUQ010000273.1 GCA_025963425.1 Modestobacter sp.
GTGCAGAACCCGCACTGCAGGCCGTGCTCGGCGCGGAAGGCGGCCTGCATGGGGTGCAGCTCGCCGTCCGGGCCGGCCAGCCCTTCCAGCGTGGTGACCTGCCCGCCGTCGGCCTGGGCGGCCAGCACGGTGCAGCTCTTCACGCTGAGCCCGTCGACGATGACCGTGCACGCCCCACAGGAGGTGGAGTCGCAGCCGATGTTGGTGGCCGTGAGCCCGCACGTCTCACGGAGGTAGTGGGCCAGCAGCAGCCGAGGTTCGACCTCGTCGGTGCGCTGCTGGCCGTTGACGGTGACCGAGACCTGCATCAGATGCCTCCCTGCTGAGCCTGCTGGATCGCCCGGAACACCCGCATGGGGGTGGTGGGCATGTCGATGTGGCGCACGCCGAGGTGGGCCACGGCGTCGATGACGGCGTTCTGCACCGCCGGGGTGGAACCGATCGTCCCCGCCTCGCCGATGCCCTTGGCCCCCAGCGGGTTCATCGGCGTGGGGGTGGCCATCTCGACCAGCTCGAAGCTGGGCAGCTCGGTGGCCGAGACGAACGGGTAGTCGGCGAGGGTGCTGGTCTGCGGGTTGCCGTCCGCGTCGTAGAGGACCTCCTCCAGCAGCGCCTGTGCGACGCCCTGGGCGATGCCGCCGTGCCGCTGGCCCTCGGCCAGCAGCGGGTTGACGATCGTGCCGGCGTCGTCGACCGCGACCAGCCGTACCACCTCGGCCTTGCCCGACTCCATGTCGCACTCGACGACCGCCACGTGCGCGCCGAAGGGGAACGTCGGCGCGTTGGCGTTGAACATGGTGTTGACCAGCAGCGCCTCGTCACCGGCCAGCTCGGCGAAGGTGACGCCGACGCCCGGGGTCCCGCGCACGGCCAGCCCGGCCAGGCCCAGGTCGACGACGAGGTCCCCGGGGTCGACCTCCAGCTTCTCGGCCGCCCGCCGCCGGGCCAGCTCGATGAGCTCGCCGGCGGCCTGGTGCACCGCCGCGCCGCCCTGCTGCAGGCTGCGTGAGCCCATCGTGCCCCCGCCCTGCGGCACCCGGTCGGTGTCGCCGTGCAGCACGGTGATCTTCTCCACCGGGATGCCGAGCTGGTCGCTGGCGATCATCGCCCAGGCCGTGGCGTGACCCTGCCCGTGCGGGGACGTCCCGGTGAGCACGGTCGCCGTGCCGTCCGGGTGGACCTCGAGCTCGGCGGCCTCCTTGGTCCCGGCGCCGTTGTCGGCCCCGGTGATCTCCACGTAGACCGACAGCCCGATGCCCAGCTGGCGGACGTCGCCGGCCTCCCGCCGGCGGGCCTGCTCCGCACGCAGGTCGGGATAGCCGGCCGCCGCGAGCGCCTTGTCGAGCGCCGCGGTGTAGTCGCCGTTGTCGTAGGTGGCGCCCATCGGCGTCGTGTGCGGCTCGGAGAACGCCGGCAGCAGGTTCTTCCGGCGCACGTCGGCCGGGTCCATCCCGATCTCCGCGGCGAACAGGTCGATCGCCCGCTCGACGGCGGCGGTGGCCTCGGGCCGGCCGGCACCCCGGTAGGCACCGATCGACGTGGTGGTGGTGGCCAGCGCGCGCCCCTGGGAGTGCACCTTGGGGAAGCCGTAGACGCCTGGTGCCATCAGCATGGTGAGCGTGGGCAGCACGGCGCCGATCCGGGGGTAGGCGCCGCAGTCCTGGTCGAAGACCAGGCTGTAGGCCTCCACCGTGCCGTCCCGGCGTCCACCGATGGTGACCACCTGGTCCTGCCCCCGGCCGTGCAGCATGCCGACCAGGTTCTCCGAGCGGCTCTCCGCCCAGCGGACGGGCCGACCGACGTGGCGGGCGAGCCAGGCAACGAACGCGTACTCCGGGTCCGCGCCGATCTTCGCGCCGAACCCGCCCCCGACGTCGGGGGTGATCAGGTGGATCAGGTCGGGGTCCATCTCCAGCCAGTCGCCGAGCTGGCCGCGCGCCTGCTGCGCACCCTGGTTGGTGCACCAGACGGTGACCCGGCCGTCCTCACCCCAGGCGGCCGCTGCAGCGCGGGTCTCCAGGGGCACGGGCGCGACCCGCTGGTTGACCAGCGCCTGGGTGACGACGACCTCGCAACCGGCGAAGAAGTCCGCCGGCGCGGGCTCGCCGAAGGCGGCCATCAGGTTGGTGCCCGCCTCGGGGAAGAGCAGCACCTCGTCCTTGGCGGCCTCGGCCGTGCCGACCACCGCGGGGAGGGGGTCGATGTCGACGGCCACCATCTCGGCGGCGTCCTCACCCTGGTAACGCTCTTCGGTGAGCACCACGGCAATCGGGTCACCGACGAAGCGGACCCGGTCCGACGCCAGCCACGGCCGCGTCATCGCCGGGTTGATGAAGGGGAAGGGCGGCGGCAGCGGGACGAGGTCGGAGACGTCCGCGGCGGTCACCACCGCGACCACCCCCGGCGCCTCGAGCGCTGCCGACGTGTCGACCGACAGCAGCCGGCCGTGCGCCACCTGGGACCGCACGAACGTCGCGTGCAGCGCGCCGGTCAGCCGATCGTCGGTCAGGTCATCGGTGTAGGTAGCCCCGCGGGTGAGGAACAGCGGGTCCTCCGTGCGGACAACCCTGGTACCCAGGATGCTCATGCGCCAGCCTTCCGTCGTTTCGCGAACCTGCGCCCACTCAACCAGGTGCTTGTGACGACAACCACAGGGCGTGCTACGGATCGGGATGTGATCTGCTCCCGGGGTGCGGGATCGGGCAGGTGCGGGTCGGTCGCGGGGTGCCGCGGCGCTCCTGGTGGCCGCGGTGGTCGTCGTCGCGCTGAACCAGCGGCCGGCCGTGGTCGGCGTCGCCCCGGTGCTGCGCGACCTGCGGGCCGACACCGGGCTCACCAGTGCGCTGGCCGGCCTGCTCACCGCGCTGCCCGTGCTGTGCTTCGGCGCGTTCGCCCCGTTCGCGCCCCGGCTGGCCCGCCGGATCGGCCTGGAGGCCGCCGTCTCGGGCTCGCTGGTGCTGCTGGCCGGCGGCATCGCCCTGCGGCTGCTCAGCCCGGTGGCCCTGCTCTACGCCGGCAGCCTCATCGCCGGGGCGGCCATCGCGGTCGCCAACGTGCTGATGCCGGCCTACATCAAGCGGGAGTTCCACCGCCCCGGCACGGTGATGGGCCTGTACTCGGCCGCGCTGAACGCCGGCGCCGCGGCCGCGGCCGGGCTCACCGTGCCGATCGGGGTGGCGCTGGGCGTCGACTGGCGGGTCGCGCTGGGCTCCTGGCTGCTGCTGGCGGTGGCCGGCCTGGCCCTGTGGCTGCCGGTGGCCGGGGTGCGCCACGACCGCACGTCGGCCGAGCCCCCGGGCGCCGGGGCGTGGTCGTTGCTGCGCACCCCGCTCGCCTGCCAGGTCACGCTCTTCCTGGGTCTGCAGAGCGTGCAGTTCTACTCGGTCAGCGCCTGGCTGCCCACCCTGCTGGCCGACGCCGGGGTGCCGGTCGGCAAGGGCGGCCTGCTGCTGGCGGTGTCCAACATCGTCGGCGCGGCCGGGGCGCTGCTCGCGCCGGCCCAGGCCGGCCGGATGCGGAACCAGCGGCCGCTGGTGGCCGTGGTCCTGCTGGCCTACGTGGGCGGGCTGACCGGGCTGTTGGTGACGCCGTCGGCGGGGACGTTCCTGTGGGTGGCCCTGTTCGGCCTCGCCCAGGGCGGCGGGTTCGCTCTGGCCCTGACGCTGATCGTGCTGCGCAGCGCGACCCCGCTGGTCGCGGCCGGGCTCGGCGGTGTGGCCCAGTGCCTGGGCTACCTGCTCGCCGCGGCGGGACCGGTGGTGGTGGGCGCCCTGCACGACCTCACCGGCGGCTGGTCGTGGCCCCTCGCGCTGCTGCTGGTCCTGCTGCTGCCGATGGCGTGGGCCGGGTGGGGCGCCGCCCGGGACGCCGTCCTCGGTGCCGGGAGCCGGACGCCGACCGTGCCGGCCGGGTCGGGACCGGCACCCGCCTCCTGACCTGCCCCCTCAGCACAGGGTGACCGGGAGGTGCTCGAAGCCGCGCAGGGTCTGCAGTTCGCGGCGGACCGGGGTGCCGGCGACCTGGAGCCCCGGGAAGCGCTCGGCGAGCGTCCGCAGCCCGACCACCGCCTCCAGCCGCGCGAGCCCCGCCCCGAGGCAGTAGTGGGCGCCCCCGGAGAAGGCCAGGTGCTCCCGGGCGTTGCCGCGCGTGACGTCGAACCTCGCCGGCTCGTCGAACAGCGCCGGGTCACGGTTGGCAGCCCCGAGCAGCAGGGTGACCCGCGTCCCGGCCGGCAGGTCCCGACCGGCCACCTGCACGTCGGCGGTGGCGCTGCGCCCGGTGATCTGCACCGGGCTGTCGTGACGCAGCACCTCTTCGACGGCCGCCGGCCAGCCGGTGGGGTCGGCGACCAGCGTGTCCCACTGGTCGCGGTGCCCGTCGAGCAGGATCACTGCGTTGCCCAGGAGGTTGACGGTGGTCTCGAAGCCCGCTCCCAGCAGGAGCATCACCGTGGCCTGCAGCTCACGGTCGGTCAGCGCCTCCTCCCCCGTCAGACCCACCAGCTGGCTGACCAGGTCGTCGCCGGGGTGGCGGCGGAGCCGGTCGAAGTGGCTCCGGAGGAAGCCGTGCATCTCGCGCAGTGCCCGCTCCGCGGCGGCGTAGCGCAGGAAGGGGAGCCCGGGGTCCAGCGTGGCCGCCGCGGCGCCGCCCCACCGCAGGAAGTCCTCCCGGCGGTCGACGGGCACGCCGAGCATCTCGGCGATCACGAGGACCGGCAGCTGGGCTGCGTAGCCGGCGACCAGGTCGACCGGCCCCGTGCGGTGCCCGAGCTGGTCGAGGAGCGCGTCGGCCGTCGCCTGCACCAGCGGCTCGAAGGCCGCCGTCGCCCTCGGGGTGAAGGCCCGGCTGACCAGCCGGCGGTAGCGGGTGTGGTCCGGTGGGTCGACGACCAGCATCGAGGGCGGGTCGGCGACGCCGCTCGTGTCCGGCTCGTCGGCCATCCGCAGCCCCCACTGCAGCCAGCGGGGCGCTGTCGAGCGGTCCCAGCCGACCCCGAAGGCGCCGGAGCGCAGCACCTCGGTGGCGACCGCGTGGGACGTGGTGACCATCCCCAGGCTGCTCGGGGTGAGCGGGCCACGCGCCCGAAGCTCCTCGTAGAGGGGATGCGGGTCGATCCGCTGGCCGGGTTCGCGCAGGAGCCGGCCGACCAGGTCACCGCGACGGGCGGCCCGGGAGAGGTACACGGCCGGGAGGCCGTGCCGGAGGCCCCAGCGCAGCGCGGTGCGGGGACCGGGCGCGGACCGGACCCGCGACGGGAGTGCCATTCCGCACCTCTCAGCCGCCGCGCGGCCCGCGGCGGGAGCGGCGGCTGCGGCGCAACGTCGGCGGCAGTCTGACAGGGCGGCGGGGCGGAGCAGCTCCGCGGACCGGAGGCGCCGCCCGGGGTGCGGACGGCGCCTCGGGTGAGGCAGCGCCCGGCGCTACTGCTGCGGCGCCTGCGACGGGTCACCGTCCCAGTCCTTGCCCGCCTCGGCGGCGTGCTCGGAGGCGCTGTCGGTCGACCCGGCGACGGCCTCGACCATCTCGGCGTCGGTGAGCTGCTCGCCGGCGGCTTCCACGTTGCTGCTGGGCTCGGTCATCGCGACGACTCCTTCGTCCGGCGGTCTCGGTCCCCTGACCCGTCCCCGCCGCGGGCCGACGGCAAACTCCCGGCGGTCAGCGGGCGGCCGGGCCCAGGTCGAACCAGACCCGCTTGCCGCCGTCGTGGTCCCTCCACGCCCCAGCGCTCCGCGATCGCGGCGACCAGCTGCAGCCCGCGGCCGCGCGTGCTCTCGCCGGAGAGCTCCCGGACGACGGGGCGGATCGCCGAGCTGTCGGCCACGGCGATCCGCAGCCACCCGTCGGACAGCGCCACCTCCAGGCCCAGGCTCGCGTCCCCGTCGACGTGGTCGACCACGTTGGCCACGAGCTCGGTGACCAGCAGCTCGGCGTCCTGGTGGTCCTGCGGGCCACCCCAGGCGCTGAGCACCTCACGGACCACCCGGCGCGCGGCGACCACGCCGCGCGGGGTCGCCGGGCAGGTCGAAACGCGCGTTCCGGGTCGACATCGCCGCCTCCGCCCGGGACGTGGGGAGGCGGCGACCGGGAGACCCTGTTCCGTTGCACGATGATGCTGGCTGCCCCGGTGAAGCGCAACGGCCGTTGCGTGCAACGCCCGTTCTGTTCGGTAGCGTCCCGTGCGAAGCACGTCGGACAGCGCCCCGACACCCCTGACCACGGAGGTGCGACGACCGTGACGAACCCCTCCGGCGAGCCCGCCGACCCCGCCACCCGGGCCCTGCGCGAGCTGGTCGACGAACTGGGCAGCTGCATCACCGCGCTGGACCGGGCCCGTGAACGCGCCGTGGACCTGCTCCGCCAGCGGGAGGCCGGGACCACCTGGCTCGACATCGTCGGCGGGGAGTCCCGCCCGCTGGTCGTCGAGCAGATCAGCACGGTGCTCGGGACGCTGTCGACGGCCGGGCACGCCTGGCGCCGGGAGCAGGCCGCCGCACTGCAGGCCGAGGACGTCAGCATCAACCGGATCGCCGCGCTGTTCGGCGTCACCCGCCAGCGCATCTCCACGCTGCTGCGCGGACCGGGCACCACCCCGGCCGACTGACCCCCCGGGCGTCAGGCCGAGAGCCGGTCCAGCACCCCGTCGATGGCCTTGTAGACCCGCTGCTCGGAGACCGGCCGGCGGGTACCGACGGCCTGCGCGAACAGCCCCACCCGCAGCTCCTCGACCATCCAGCGGACGCCGGCGACCGGGTCCTCCGGGGCGCCGCTGGCCGGCACCCGGGCCCGCAGCTGCTCGTACTCGGCGGTGACCGCGGCGACCTGGGCCATCCAGACGGCATCGCGCGCGGCGTTGGCCGGCAGCTTCTCCAGCCGGTGGGTCATCGCGGTGAGGTAGCGGACCATGTCCGGCAGCCGCTTCCGGCCGGCCTCGGCGACGAACCCCCGGTGCAGCAGGCCGCCCATCTGCCGGCGCAGGTCGGCGATCGCGGCCTCCGGCACCCGCCGTCCGGGTGCCGCGCCGATGGCCACGGCCACCCCGCGGGCCTCGGTCAGCACCGCCTCCACCCGGCGCACCGTGTCGGTCGTCAGGGGCAGCAGCTGCTCGCGGGCCGTCTGGACCAGCGCGGCGAAGGCCGCCTCGTCCCGCGGAGGACCACCAGCCGCGGCGATGAGCTCGACGGCGGCGGCGTCCACACAGTCGGCGACCAGGTCCGGGATCTCGCCGTCCGGGTTGAACTGCAGCGCCAGGCGCGAGCGCGGCGACAGCGCCTTGACGACCGGCCGGACCGGCGCGCCGGCGCTGAGCACCAGCAGCCGGCGGGCTCCGCGCCAGGTCAGCCGCACGGCCTCGGCCTCGGTCGCGACCACCCGGACGCCGACCGTCTCCCCCTCGTCGACCAGCGCCGGGAAGGCGGTCACCACGTGCCCACCGCGCCGCACCTCGACCGTGCGGGGCAGCGTCCCGATCGACCACGAGGTCAGCCCGGTGCGCTCGACGTCCGACGCGGCCCGGGCCAGGCTCGCCCGGCTCTGCGGCGCCACCTGCGCCCGCAGCGCGGCGAGGTCCTTGCCGGTGGCCAGCAGCTGCTGCCGGTCGTCGAGCACCCGGAAGGTGGCCCGCAGGTGACCGGGCACCTGCCCGGGCTGCCAGGCGTCCGGCGGGACGGTGACCGCCGTGGCCCGGCGCAGCTCACGCTCCAACGCCGGCAGCAGCGGCTCGACCGGGTCGATGTGCGGCAGCACCTCGCGCACCCGGTCGGGGATCGGCACCAGCCCACGGCGCAGCTGCTTGGGCAGGGAGCGCAGCAGCTCGGTGACCAGCTCCGCCCGCAGCCCCGGCACGGTGAACGCGAGCGACTCCCCCGACGTCTGCTCGGCCACGGCGTCCAGCACGCCGAGCGGCACGTCGACGGTGACGCCGTCCTCGGCCGCACCGGGGGCGAAGGCGTAGGACAGCGGGAGGCTCAGCCCCTGGGTCAGCGCGACCTCGTCCGGATAGTCCTCCACCCGGACCTGCCCGACGGCCGCGGCGTTGGTCAGCAGCTCCGGGGTGAAGGTCAGCAGGTCCGGGCGCTCCCGGCGGGCGGACTTCCACCAGGCGTCGAAGTGCCGCGCCGAGACGACGTCGGCGGGCACCCGGGCGTCGTAGAGCTCGAAGACCGTCTCGTCGTCCACCCGGATGTCTCGGCGGCGCGCCCGCTCCTCCAGGTCGGCGACCTGCTGCAGCGCGCGGGCGTTGTCGGCGGCGAAGCGGTGGTGCGTCGTCCACTCCCCCTGCACCAGCGCGTGCCGGATGAACAGCTCCCGGGACACCACCGGGTCGATCGACCCGAACTGCACCCGCCGGCCGACCACCAGCGGCAGGCCGTAGAGGGTGACCCGCTCGGTGGCCACGACCGAGCCGCGTTTGGCGTCCCACCGAGGCTCGCTGTACTGGCGCTTCACCAGGTGCGCGGCCAGCCGCTCGACCACCTCGGGGTCGACCCGGGCGACGGTGCGGGCGAACAGCCGGCTGGTCTCCACCAGCTCGGCGGCCACCACCCAGCGCGGCGGCTTCTTCGCCAGCTTGGTGCCCGGGGCCAGCACGAAGCGGGTGTTGCGGGTACCGAGGTACTCCCGACCCGGCCGGCCGGGCTTGCCGGTGCGGTCCTTGACCGGTTCGGCCTGCATCCCGACGTGGGAGAGCAACCCGGCCAGGAGCGCGGCGGTGACACCGCGCTCGTCGGGTGAGTCGGCCAGCTCGCCGACGCCCATGCCCAGCCGCCGGGCGGTGTTGCGCAGCTGGCCGTGCAGGTCCTGCCACTCCCGGATGCGCAGGTAGTGCAGGAACTCGCGCTTGACGGTGCGGCGGAACTGGTTGCCGCTGAGCGCGTCCTGCTGCTCGACGAGGTACCGCCACAG
>JAOPUQ010000159.1 GCA_025963425.1 Modestobacter sp.
TCGCGCCGGCGACGCCGCGGTGACCGCCGCCCCGGTCACCCGGCCGCCGATCACCCCGCCGGTGCCACCGGCCCGCTCCGCCCCGGTGCAGCGCATCGCCCAGGTCGCTCTCCGGCGGCCGGTCGGCGCCTACGTCGAGCTCGCGCTGCACGCCCCGGAGATCGCCGCGGCCGCCGAGCCGGGGCAGTTCGTGGCCTTCGCGGTCGGCGGCCCGACGTCGGCCACCCTGCTCCGCCGCTCGATCGCCATCAGCGGCGTCGGGGGCGGTCGGGTGCACGTGGTCGTCTCCCCCCGGGGCGTCGGCTCCGCCTGGCTGGCCGGTCTGCAGCCCGGTCAGGAGGTCGACGTCGTCGGCCCGCTCGGGCGTCCCTTCCCGATGCCGCAGCCGGGCGCCCCGGCGCTGCTGGTCGGCGGTGGCTACGGCGCCGCCGCGCTGGTCGGGCTGGCCGGCCGGCTGCGCGCCGCCGGCCACGAGGTGGCGGCCGTGTCCGGCGCGGCCTCCGCCGACCGGCTCTGCTCGGTCGAGGAGCTCGGCGCCCTGACCGCGCCGTTCCTGGTCACCACCGACGACGGCAGCGCCGGTCGCCGCGGCTGGGTGACCACCGCGGTGGCCGAGCTGATCCGCGGCGCCGGGGTGGTCTACGCCTGCGGGCCGATGGGCATGCTGCGCGCGGTCAGCGACCAGGCCGTCGCCGCCGGCATCCCCGGCTACGTGGCCGTCGAGGAGTCGATGGCCTGCGGGATCGGGGTCTGCATGACCTGCGTGCTGCCGGTCATCGGCGCCGACGGGCGCACCCGCTTCGCCCGGTCCTGCGTCGAGGGCCCGGTGTTCGGCGGGGACCGGGTCCGGTTCGCCGACGTCGGGACCCTGCCGGGTGACGTGGTCGGGGCCGACGCCATGGGGCTGGTGACCGCACCGGCGCCGACGGCCGCCGAGAGCACCGGTTCCACCGCGTTCAGCGCCCAGGGGCAACCCCCGCCGCCGGCGGGGCGTCCCGGGGGCACCCGGATGGTCGGGGTGGAGCCGTCATGACGCCCGGCCAGCCGGTAGCGCCCGGCATCGGTGACGCCACGGCCCCGTCCGGCGTCCTGGCCGTGCCCGGCGTCGACATGCAGGCCTCCCTCGGCGGGGTGCCCATCGTCAGCCCGGTGCTGACCGCCTCGGGCTGCTCGGCGTTCGGCCGGGAGCTCGACCCGTTCTTCGACCTCGGGTCGATCGGCGCGGTGGTCACCAAGTCGGTGCAGCTGCGCCCCCGGTCCGGCCGCCCGACGCCGCGGATGGCCGAGACCCCCAGCGGGATGCTCAACTCCATCGGGCTGCAGGGACCGGGCATCGACGGGCTGCTCGCCGAGGAGCTGCCGTGGCTGGCCGAGCGCGGCGTCCGGGCGTTCGTCTCGATCGCCGGCACCCGGGTGGAGGACTTCGCCGAGCTGGCCGCGCGGCTGCGCGGCGTGCCCGGCGTGCTGGGGCTGGAGGTCAACATCTCCTGCCCGAACGTGGAGAGCCGCGGCGAGGTGTTCGCCTGCGACCCGGTCGCCGCCGCCGAGGTGGTGGCCGCGGTGCGCGCGGTGGCCGACCCGGCCCAGCCGGTCTACGCCAAGCTCAGCCCGGACGTCACCGACATCGTCTCGGTGGCCGCCGCCTGCGCCGAGGCCGGCGCGAACGGCCTGTCGATGATCAACACCCTGCTGGGCCTGGTCATCGACCCCGACACCATGCGCCCGGTGCTGGGCGGGGTGACCGGTGGGCTGTCGGGCCCGGCGATCCGCCCGGTCGCCCTGCGCTGCGTGTGGCAGGTGCACCAGGCGCTGCCCAACGTGCCGATCCTGGGCATGGGCGGCATCCGCACCGGCCTGGACGCCCTGCAGTTCGTCCTGGCCGGCGCCAGCGCCGTCTCGGTCGGGACAGCGGTCTTCAACGACCCGTCGGCCCCCGCCCGCATCCACGCCGAGCTGGCCGACGCCCTCGGGGAGCGCGGGTTCAGCCGGCTCCCCGACGCCATCGGCTACGCCCACCGCCGGCCCGATGCGCCCGGCGGCCGGCACTCGCGCGGCATCGCCCGGTGAGCCGCCCGACGCACGCCGAGGTCGAGCCCTTCGGCCGGCGGCTGGCCGCGGCCGTCGCCGACCGGGGGCCGCTGTGCGTGGGCATCGACCCGCACCGGGCGCTGCTGGTCGACTGGGGCGTCGGGGACGACCTCGAGGGGCTGCGCCGGTTCACCGACACGGTGGTGGACGCCCTCGCCGGGCACGTCGCCGTCCTCAAGCCGCAGATGGCCTTCTACGAGCGGCACGGCGCCCGCGGGGTCGCCGTCCTGGAGGAGGCGGTGGGCCGGGCACGGGCGGCCGGGGCGCTGGTGCTGCTGGACGCCAAGCGGGGCGACATCGGCTCCACGATGGACGCCTACTCCGACTACCTGCGCAGCGACCACCCGATGGCGGTCGACGCGCTGACCGTCAGCCCGTTCCTCGGGCCCGGCTCCCTCGAGCCCGCGGTCCGCACGGCCACGCGCTTCGGCGGCGGGCTGTTCGTGCTCGCCCGCACGTCCAACCCCGAGGGCGGGGAGGTCCAGCTGGCCTCGAACGGGCAGCGGACCGTCGCCCAGACCGTGGTGGACGCCGTGGGGCGCTGGAACACCCCCGAGTGGCTGGTCGGGGACCCCGAGCCCGACCCGGCGGCCTTCGCCGACCAGCAGGGCCGCTGGGGCTGGGCGACCGGCTCGTTCGGCGTCGTCGTCGGGGCGACCCTGCCCGAGCTGGACGTGGATCTGTCCGGGCTGCGTGGGCCGGTGCTCGCCCCGGGGCTCGGCGCCCAGGGCGGTTCGGTCGCCGACCTGCGCCGGCTCTTCGGCGCCGGGCGGGCCGTCGTCCCCACTGTCTCCCGGGACGTACTGGGCGCCGGGCCGGACGTCGTCGCGCTGCGCGCGGCCGCCGACCGGTGGACGGCCGAACTGACCCGGTGACCCGGCGCCCGCGTGCTGCTGATCGCCGCGGTCGCGACCGTGCTCGCGGTCACCCGCCCGGCTGTCCGGACCGGCCGGGTCGCCGGGTCGTCGGTCCCCACCGGCCTGCTGGTGCCCGCGGAGTGGCCGGCGGATGGCTGCGCGGCGATCGGCGGGCTGACCAGCGGTGACGCTGAGGTTCCGGCACCGTACGGTCCGCTCCGGCGCGGTGAAGCACATCGGTAACCGGACGGTGACACCGGGGCGAGGATGACCAGCCGGTTCCGGATGACTAGGTTGGCGCCAGGCTCAGCATGCGGGCCGTTCTGCGCACAAACCACAGACCGAAGACCGGGCCGGCGATCCCGCCGGCATGAAAACGATTGGGTTGCTCCGTGCCCCTTCCTGAGTTGTCCCCCGAACAGCGCGCTGCCGCCCTGGAGAAGGCCGCCGCGGCCCGCAAGGCCCGCGCCGAGCTGCGCGAGCGGCTGAAGAGCAAGGGGACCACCGTCGGTGACGTCCTCAAGCAGGGCGAGACCGACGAGGTCATCGGCAAGATGCGCGTCTCGGCGGTCCTGGAGTCCCTCCCGGGCGTGGGCAAGGCCCGAGCCGCCAAGATCATGGAGCGGCTCGAGATCTCCCCGACCCGGCGCGTCCGCGGGCTGGGGGCCAACCAGCGCAAGGCACTCGAGGCGGAGTTCGCCGGCGAGATCGTCGAGCCCTGAGTCCGATCCTGCCCCGCCCGGTCGACGCACCGTCCCCGAGAGCGCCCCGAGTGGCCCCGCCGTCGCCGTCGGCGCGTCTGACGGTCCTGTCGGGACCCTCCGGGGTCGGCAAGGGCACCGTCGTGGCCGAGGTCCGGCGCCGGCATCCGGAGGTCTGGGTGTCGGTGTCGGTCACGACGCGCGCGCCCCGTCCCGGTGAGGTGGACGGCGAGCACTACTGGTTCGTCGACGCCGAGTACTTCGACTGGCTGATCGCCAACGGCGGGCTGCTGGAGTGGGCGGAGTACGCGGGCAACCGGTACGGCACGCCCAAGGCCCCGGTCGACGAGCAGCTGGCCGCCGGGTCCCCGGCCCTCCTTGAGATCGAGCTGCAGGGTGCGCGCCAGGTGCGCGAGCGCGCACCGGACGCCCAGCTGGTCTTCCTGGCGCCCCCGTCGTGGGGTGAGCTGGTCAGCCGGCTGGCCGGCCGGGGGACCGAGCATCCCGAGGTGCAGTCCCGCCGACTTGCCCTCGCCCAGGCCGAGTTGGACTCCTCCGGGGAGTTCGACGTGGTGGTCGTCAACGACGACGTGGCCCGGGCCGCGGACGAGTTGGTACGATTGCTGACTGCGCCACCGTCCGGCCTGCCGTCCAGCGGGTCGACCGCCGGCGGCGCCCCCGAGTGAGACCGCCCGGCCGCCCCGCTGCCAGATGGGTCCACTCCCGCAAACGAAGAAGGAGCACGCTCGCCCGTGTCCGGAGTCGCACCCGCCCCTGAGGGCATCACCAACCCGCCCATCGACGAGCTGCTCGAGCGCACCAGCAGCAAGTACGGGCTGGTCATCTACGCCGCCAAGCGTGCGCGTCAGATCAACGCCTACTACAGCCAGCTCTCCGAGGGCCTGCTCGAGTACGTCGGCCCGCTGGTCGACACCGCTCCCCAGGAGAAGCCCCTGTCGATCGCGCTGCGCGAGATCAACGAGGGCCTGCTGACCCACACCGCCGGCGAGAACTGAGCCGGTTGCCCGGTCCGGCTCGCGCCGGTCAGCGACACCCGAACTGATGACGAGGCACCCGGTACCTGCCGGGTGCCTCGTCGCGTGTGGAGGATGGGCGCCATGAGCAGGATCGTTCTGGGCGTGGGCGGTGGGGTGGCCGCCTACAAGTCGGCGCTGCTGCTGCGGGCGTTGACCGAGGCCGGCCACGACGTCCGCGTCGTGCCCACCGCGTCCGCGCTGCGCTTCGTCGGGGCCGCCACCTTCGAGGCGCTCAGCGGCAACCCGGTCAGCACCGAGGTCTGGGACGACGTCCCCGAGGTCGCCCACGTGCGGATCGGCCAGACCGCCGACCTCGTGGTGGTCTGTCCCGCGACGGCCGACCTGCTGTCCCGGGCCGCCGCGGGGCGGGCCGACGACCTGCTCACCGCCACCCTGCTCACCGCGCACTGCCCGGTCGTGTTCGTCCCGGCCATGCACACCGAGATGTGGCTGCACCCGGCCACCCAGGACAACGTCGCGACGCTGCGGCGTCGTGGGTCGGTGGTCCTGCCGCCCGCGGTGGGCCG
>JAOPUQ010000181.1 GCA_025963425.1 Modestobacter sp.
CCCAACTGACCTTCGGCTGAACGTGCGCGCACGACTCCTAGCTGCCATGGTTCTTGGCATCGCTCTAAGCAACCCAATCTCGGCCTCCGCCGAGACCGGCTCCAATTGCCGCCAAACGTCCTGCGGCACTCCTGAGATAACTTTGGGTCCGGGAAGCTTAGAGGCCCGCTACGTAAGTCATAGTTCGACCGGCGTGCGGACAGCGAGCAATGCATCCCCTGAGCCGCAGTCGTTCACCTGGCGCCTACGTACAAATTGCCAGGTAGGCGAAGACAAATTGGGCGCTTGCCAAGCGCAATCCGTAGCATGCCCGGTGGTCGAAGGGCGGATCATTTACCCTTACGTCGTCCAGCGCCGCCCACTTGTCCAGCTCAATGGTCTTGGTCCCAATGGGGAAGTTCCACCTCCTGGCGAAACGGTCGGCGCACCGTTTGGCGTCTGGGCTAACGAGGGTTTGAGCTGCGTCGACGTCACCGACCTCAACCCACCGCCGTCCCCCGACGAGGTCTTCCGCTACTTCCAGACGCTGCCACTCCCCCAACTGACCACCCAGCAGCAGCCGCCGGGCAACGCCCTGGTCGGGCTGCCGGTCATCTTCTTCACCGACAACCCGACGACCCAGACCTTCACCGTCAACATCCGTGGCTTCGCCGTCGTCATCAACGCCGGCGCCACCGAGTTCGCCTGGCACACCGGTGACGGCGCGACCCTCACCACCACGGACCCCGGCTCGCCCTACCCGAACCAGACCGTCACGCACGACTACTCGTCGGGCACCTACACCGCGTACCTGACCACCACGTGGGGCGCGACGTACTCCGTCGACGGCGGTGCGGTCGTCGACGTCCCGGGCACCACGACCACCGACGGCCCGCCCGTCACCTTCACCGTCCTGCAGGCACGCACGGTCCTCACCAACCCCTACGACTGAGCGCACCCGGCATCCGCGGTCAGCGGGTCGGGTGGTGCCTCTTCCTCCAGCTCGGGCGGTACGGGCTCGCCGTCCCAGCACCAGCCCGGCGGCCAGGTCACCCGCACCACACCGCTCGGCGTCCGCACCCGCAGGCGCCCATCGGGCTCGAGCCGGAAGGCCCACCCGGGGCCGAACGTCTTGAGCCGATGGTGCCGCCGGCACAGGCAGCACAGGTTCACGCAGTCGGTCGCACCGCCGGCGGCATGGGCCACGGCATGGTCGAGATCGCACCGCCCCGCCCGCCGCCGGCAACCAGGCCAGCGGCACGTCACGTCGCGCACCCGGACGAACCGGCGCTGCTCCGCGGTGGGCCGGTAGGCCGTCGTCGACCCCGGCGGCCCCACACCCGTACCGCCGAGGCCGGCACCCGGCCCCACGGCCACCCCACCGCGGCGGGTCCGGCGCCCGAACGCACCGCGCCGCAGCTCACGTGGAGTCGCGACCGCCACCAGCCGGCCGGTCGCCGGATCGCTGACGGCGACCTGCAGGCTCCCGCACTCGGGCGCCCGCAGCCCCCAAGCTTCCAGCTCTCCCAGCAGCTCCCGGCACTGCTCCGCGGTCACCACCTGCCCCGACACCTCAGCCGCCGGCGCGGACTCCCCCTCACCCAGCCCGGACAGGGCCGCGTGCACCGTCACGTGCGCCGTCACCGGGGGCCGCGCCTCCCACGGCCGCAGGATCAGGTCGGCCGCCGCTGCCGCACGCAGCATCCCGATCGGCCGCTGGTCACCGTCGGCCCGCAGCATCTGCGCGTACTGGTCGCACGCGTCGGCGCAGGCTGCCGCCAGCGGGGTGGGCAGGTCGACGGTCAACTGGCTCATCCCGTCGCCGAGCGCGTGGTGGCGGACGTCCGCCCGCCGGGCCGCCTCGCGGCGACGCTCCTCCAGCGCCTCGGCGTCCAACTGCGCCAGCAGCCGCCGCACCTTGGCCCGCAGCTGCGGCACCGTCCGGGTCTCGACGTCGGGCAGGACCCGCCGCTGCACCTCCTCGGCCACCTCCCGGGACACCGGGCCCAGCAGCTCGACCAGCACCGCGGCCTTGCGCTCGGTCAGCCGCCCCTCGTGCAGCGCCTCCAGGCTCGCCGGCAGGTGCCGGACCAGGACCAGCGCCTCGACCGCCAGCCGTTCGGCCTCGACCTCGCTGCACCCGCGGATCAACGCCAGCTCCGGCACGAAGGACTCCGACACGTCTTCCAGCCCGTGCCGCCACAGCGCCACCGTCTCGCGGCCCGCCGCGCCCCGGCTGCCGGCCGGGCGGTCGCGGGTGGCGCGCCGCCGCCTGGCCAGGGCATCGATGGCCAGCGCACGCGCGGCGGCCTCCCGGGACATGCGCGCGTCGGCCGACCAGATGTCGGCGACGAGCTCCAGCTCCGACGGCGGCACGTACCAGTCGAAGGGCAGGTCGTCGGCCCGGATGTACCGGTCACCCTTCGCCGCCTCGATCACATGTTCGAACCTAGCGGGGGCCTCTGACAGTTCTGGATGTCGTCGAGACGGCCCCCTGGATCTGGCCCTGCCCAGCGGAGCGCGGGCCCAGATGGCCCCGGCGAACCGGCTCAGCCAGGTCCCGGACGACGCCGCGCCGGCATCCAACGGGCCACGGCAGCCAGCAAGAGCAGCGCCGTCACCGCCTCGCCGCCCTCCTCGAGGTACGTGGCGAACGCCCCCGAGACCCGCCCGGACCAGGCCATGCCCACCAGCCCCGTCACCTGGTCCAGCCCGAGCGCGGCCGCCGCATAGACGGCCAGCGCCAGCGTCACCGCCCCCGCGGCCGGCACCGACCACCGCCGTCCGGCCCACCACAGCACCGGCAGCCCGACCAGGGTCAGCCCGAGGCCGCCGACGAGCGTCACCCAGCGGCCGTCCACCTGCTCGGCCGCGGAGTGCAGGCTCACGACCTTCGCCGCGGCGAGCACCACACCGCTGACCGCGACCAGGACCCACCACCAGCGCGCCGGCCGCTCGGTGCGCGCGGCCGCCCGCGCGCAGAGGACGGCGACCGCGACGAAGAGCCCCGCGGTGAACAGCCGCGGCAGGCTCCCGACGGCGTCCAGGTCGAGCAGTTGCCGGGTCTGCGGCGCCGGGCAGCGGCCGACCGCGCACCGCAGCCGGACGACGAGCCCGACGGTGAACAGGAGGCCGCCGAGCGCCCCGAGACCGAGCACCCAGCCGGTGGTCCGGCGCCGGCGGACGGCGGCCAGCGGAGCGCGCGAGCCATCCCCGTCCACCACTCGGCCATCATCCCGTCACACGTGCCCCAGGACGTGTGATCCGCAGCTCCTCGCGTCGCGCGAGAGCCAATCAATGATCAATGCTTCGTCACCATTTGCCCGGGTGACCCACGGCTCGGACATCGGGGTCCGCACTAGGAATATGGGTGTGATCGTCGTGGTGATAGCCCTGGCCTGGCTCCTGGTCGCCGTCGCGGCTGCCTTCGTCGTCGGCGGCGGCATCCGCATCGCCGACCGGCACGCCCCCGTCGTCGACCACCTCGCCGGCCTGCCGGCCGACCTGACGGTCGACGACGTCCTGGGCCGGCGCGCGCCGCAGCCCACCGTCCACTGACCGCGGGCCCAGCCACCAGGACGGACCCGGCCAGACCCGGCTTGACCAGGCGGGGAACGCGGTACCTCACTACGGTCCGGAGGCAGAGGTTGCCCAGGCTCACGCCCGGGCAGTGCACCAGCTGCTGACGTTCCCGAAGGAAGAGGTCCCCCATGTTGGTCCGCCGGATCGCCCGGCCGTTGCTCGCGTCGTCGTTCATCTACGGAGGCATCGACACCCTCCGCAACCCGCAGTCCCGCGTTCCCGGTGCCACCCCGATCGTGGAGCAGATCACCGAGGTCGCCGACCGGCAGCTGCCCGTTCAGATTTCCAAGGACGTCGAGCAGTGGGTGAAGATCGACGCCGCCGTCAAGGTCGGCGCCGGCAGCCTCTTCGCCCTCGGCAAGTTCCCCCGCCTGTCGGCCCTGCTGCTCACCGGCTCGATCGTGCCGACGACGCTGGCCGGTCACCGCTTCTGGGAGCACGACGACCCGCAGGAGCGCTTCGGGCAGCTCAGCCATTTCCTGAAGAACCTGGGCCTGCTGGGCGGGCTGCTGATCGCCGCCGTCGACACCGAGGGCAAGCCCTCGGTGGGCTTCCGGGCCAAGCGGACGGCGGAGCGGGCCGTGGCCGGCGCCGAGGCCAGCTACGAGAAGGCGTCGAAGAAGGCGGCCAAGGCGCAGAAGAAGGCCGCGAAGCAGGCGAAGAAGATCACGTCCTGACCGGCACACCACTGACGCCCGCGGGCGCGCTCCGGAGGATCGCCTTCCTCCTGGAGCGCGCCCGCGAGCCGTCCTACCGGGTGAAGGCCTTCCGGACGGCGGCCACCGTGGTCGCCGGCCTGGACGACGCCGAGCTCGACCGGCGCATCCGCACCCGGACGCTGAAGGACCTCAAGGGCATCGGCGACAAGACCGCCGCCGTCGTCCTGGCGGCGCACCGCGGCGAGGTGCCCGAGTACCTGGCCACGCTGGAGGACCAGTACGCCGAGCTGGCGCCGCTCGCCGACGACGCCGCTGCCCTGCGTGCGGCGCTGCGCGGTGACCTGCACGCCCACTCCGACTGGTCCGACGGCGGCAGCCCGATCCGGGAGATGGCCGAGGCCGCGATGGCGATCGGCCACGAGTACCTCGCGCTCACCGACCACTCCCCCCGGCTCACCGTCGCCAACGGCCTGACCGCGGCCCGGCTGGAACGCCAGCTCGACGAGGTCGCCGCGCTCAACGAGGAGCTCGCGCCGTTCCGCATCCTCACCGGCATCGAGTGCGACATCCTGGTCAGCGGTGAGCTCGACCAGACCGACGAGCTCCTCGGCCGGCTGGACGTCGTCGTCGCCAGCGTCCACTCCGAGCTCCGGGCGCCGCGGGCACAGATGACCGAACGGATGCTCGCCGCCGTCGAGAACCCGCACACCGACGTCCTCGGGCACTGCACCGGCCGGCTGCTGGTCGAGCGGGAGCAGGCCGGCGGCAAGCGGCAGCGGCCCCGGCCGGAGAGCGAGTTCGACGCCGAGGCCGTCTTCCGCGCCTGCGTCGAGCACGGGACGGCGGTGGAGATCAACTCCCGCCCCGAACGGCTCGACCCGCCGCGCCGGCTGCTCACCCTCGCCGAAGAGCTGGGCTGCGATTTCTCGATCGACACCGACGCGCACGCCCCCGGCCAGCTCGACTGGCAGGACGCCGGCTGCATCCGCGCGGTGGAGTGCGGTGTGCCGGCCGACCGCGTCATCAACACCCGGACGGCGGACGAGCTGCTCGGCTGAGCCTCACCACCCCGAGGGACGACCCCTGCACGGCGGGCCGATCGCCCGCCACGCTGGTCGGATGCCTCCCCGGACCGCCCTCGGCGCGCTCGCCCTCGCCGCCACGGTCCTGCTGGGCGCCTGCACCAGCCAGGAGGACGGCGCGACCGGCACGACGCAGCAGGGGCAGCCGCTGTACGGGGTGGCCGACCGGGTCCTCGACCTGCGCGACGACTCGCGGCCCACCGACCCGACCCGGGACAGCGCGGGCAGCGACGCCACCGCCGGCCGCGAGCTGCCGACCCACCTGTTCTGGCCCGCTGACGGCGACGGACCGTTCCCGGTCGTGGTGTTCAGCCACGGCTTCGGCGCCACGCCGGAGGCCTACCGGGACCTGCTGGAGAGCTGGGCGGCCGCCGGCTTCGTCGTCGCGGCGCCGACCTTCCCGCTGACCTCGCAGGGCTCGGCGCTGGTCGAGGCGGGCGTGCTGGACCAGCCGGCCGACGTCTCGTTCGTGCTGACCCGGGTACTCGCCCTCGCGGGCTCCGACGACGACCTGGCCGGCCGCATCGATGCCGCGCACGTCGCCGTGGCCGGGCACTCCGCCGGCGCCATCACCACCCTCGGCGTCCTGGACACCTGCTGCCACGACCCGCGGGTCACCGCGGCCGTGGTGCTGGCCGGCTCGCTGGAAGGGCTCGACGCGACCGCTGCGACGCCCGGGGTGCCCACGCTGTTCGTGCACGGCACCGCCGACGACGTCCTCCCGCTCGCCGGCGGGCTGGCCGCCTACGCCGCCGCCCCGGCCGCGAAGGCGTTCGTCGAGCTGCCCGGCGGCACGCACTCCGCGCCCTTCGACGACGCGTCGGACCCCTACAGCGCCGCCGTCCGCGCGGTCAGCACGGACTTCCTCCGCTGGACGCTGACCGGCGACGCGACCGCCCTGGCCGACCTGCGCACCGACGCCGCGCGACCGGGTGTCACCGAGCTGGCCGACGACCAGCTCACCCGCTGAGCCCGGCCGGCGGAGCGACCACCGGCACACCCGGTCACCAGGCCGCTGAGCTGGGCAGACAGTCCCACCACAACGGGTGACAACCACCCTTCCGGGGGACGACGGTTCCCCGCCCCCGACCTGATGCTGCCCCAGCGGCGCCCCCCTGCCCGACCCCGTCGTCGGAGGCGGAGCGACGTCCGGCGCCGGGCCGACCGTCCGGTGCCGCCGAACACCACCGGCGCGGGGGAAGAGAGGTCCGGGGCGTGCCCCTGAGACTGCTGCACGTGAGCCAGCCCATCGAGGCCGGCGTACCCAACGTCATCGCCGCCCTGGTCAGCGACCAGGTCGCCCACCAGCACGAGGTGCACGTCGCGTGCCCACCGGGACCCGGGCTCGCCGAGCGCACCGGGCCGCTGGGCGCCACGCACCACGCCTGGGCGGCGACCCGCAGCCCCGGCCGCACCGTCCCGGGCGAGGTCGCCCGGCTGCGGCGCCTGGTCGACGAGGTCGACCCGGACGTCGTGATCCTGCACTCGGCCAAGGCGGGCCTGGCCGGCCGGCTCGCGGTGCGCGGCCGCCGGCCCACCGTCTACGTCCCGCACGCCTGGTCCTTCGACGCCGTCCGCGGACCGGTGGCCACCGCCTCCACCGCGTGGGAGCGGTTCGCCGCGCGCTGGACCGACGTCGTGGTCTGTGTCAGCGACGACGAGCGGGCCAGCGGCCGGGCCGCCGGCATCGGGGCCCGGATGGACGTCGTCCCGAACGGGGTGGACGTGGAGACGCTGCTCCCGCTCCCGGCGGCCGAGGCGCGGCTCCGGCTGGGCCTCGCCGACCGCCCGACCGTGGTCTGCGTCGGCAGGCTCGCCGAGCAGAAGGGCCAGGACCTGCTGCTCGCGGCCTGGCCCGCGGTGACCGCCGCCGTGCCGGAGGCCCAGCTCGTGCTGGTCGGCGACGGCCCCGAGCGCGACGCCCTGACCGCGAGCGCCCCGGCCGACGTGCTGTTCACCGGCAACCGCACCGACGGCCTGGACTTCCTCACCGCCGCCGACGTCGTCGCGTTCCCCTCGCGCTGGGAAGGCGGGCCGCTGGTGCCGCTGGAGGCCATGGCCATGGGCCGCCCGGTCGTCGCCTTCGACGTGAGCGGGGTCCGGGCGTCGCTCGGCCACACCGGCGCCGTCCTCGACCGCGGGGACGTGCCCGGCTTCGCCGCCGCCCTCGTCCGGCTGCTCAGCCGACCGGAGGAGGCCCGCGCCGCGGGCACGGCCGCCCGGCTGCGGGTCGTCGAGGTCGCCGACCTGCGGCTGACCCTCAAGGCCTGGGACGGCGTGCTGGCCTCCGTGGCCACCACCACCCCGGTGGGCATGCCGTCGCCCGTGGCGCAGCTGGACGGCGCACGGTGACCGCCCAGGTCATCGCCCCCGGCACGGAGCTCACCGGCGCCCGCCGCGGGCCGGCCGTGAGCGTCGTGGTCACCGTGCTCGACGAGGGCGACGCCCTGGGCCGGCTGGTCGGCGAGGTGCTCCCCCAGCTGTCCGAGGGCGACGAACTGGTCCTGGTGGACGGCGGCTCGACCGACGGCAGCGTCGCCGCGCTGCCCGCCCACCCCGCGCTGCGGGTCGAGGTGGTGCCCGGCGCCGGCATCTCCGCCGGCCGCAACCACGGCATCCGGCTCGCCCGCAACGAGGTCATCGTCTGCACCGACGCCGGCTGCACGCTGGACCCGGGCTTCGTCGACGCCTTCCGCCGCTCGTTCGCCGGCGACGCACCGCCGGTCCTGGTCTCCGGCGTGTACGAGGTGCTCGCGCGCAACGCCATGGAGCGCGCCCAGGCGCTGGCCTGCTACCCGCAGCCCAGCGAGGTCCGGCACGCCGACGCCCTGGTGCGCGTCTACACCCGGCTGTTCGGCACCGGCTTCGACCCGCGCTTCGCCGTGGGCCGCTGCGTCGCGTTCACCCGGACCGCCTGGGCCGCGGCCGGCGGCTTCCCCGAGCACCTGGCCACCGGGGAGGACGTCTCCTTCGGCCTCGCCGTCGCCGAGCACGGCACGGTGGCGGCCGCCCCCGACGCCCTGGTCGGCTGGGTGCAGCGCAACGGGCTGGCCGCGACCTGGCGGATGTACCGCGGGTACGGCCGGGCGAGCACCGACGGCGGCAACCGGGCCCTCCTGGTCCGCGACGGCGTGCGCGGCCTGGCCTACCTGGTCGCCCCCGCCCTGGCCGCCACCCCCACCGGCCGCAGGCTGGTCGGCCTGGGTGCGGCGGCCTACCTGTCCCTGCCGGTGGTGCGCGCGCTGCGGGCCCAGGCCGGCCCGGCGACGGTGGCCCTGCTGCCGGTCGCGCTGGCGGTCAAGGACCTGGGCAAGCTGGCCGGCGCGGTCCAGGGCGTGGCCCGCGACGTCCGGCGCCGCCGGGCAGCACGATGACCAACCGCCCGGTGACCGGCACACCCCTGCTGGTGGTGCTGCCGTCGCTGGCCGCCGGCGGCGCCGAGCGGCACGGCGTGTACCTGGCCACCGCGCTCGACCCGGCCCGCTGGCAGCCCACGGTGCTGGCGTTCGGCGACGGGCCGTTCCGCCGCGACCTGGAGGCCGCCGGCGTGCCGGTGCGGGTCGTGGACCTGCCCGGCGGTGCCCGCTCGGTGCCGGCGGCTGCCACCGCCGTCCGCGCGGCCGTGGACGAGCACCGGGCCGCGCTGGTCAGCGGGCACGGTGTGCTGGTCGAGCTGGCCACGCGGCTGGCGCTGCGCGGGCGGCCGACGCCGAACATCACCTGGAAGCACACCTACGGGCACATCGGGCACCGCGGGCTGCGCGAGCGGCTCCTCGAGCAGGCCACCGGCGGCGCGGTCACCCGGTACGGCGCGGTGTGCCACACCCAGGTCCGCTACCTCACCGACGAGCTGCACCTGCCCACCGACAGGATCAGCGTCGTCCCGAACGCCGTGCCGGTGCCCGCGGAGCTGCCCGCCCCGCCGGCCGGCCCGCCGACGGTGCTGATGGCCGCCGCCATGCGTGCCGACAAGGACCACGCCCGCGTCCTGCAGGCCTGGCCGGCCGTGCTGCGCGTGCACCCCGGCGCCCGGCTGCTGCTGGCCGGCGACGGGCCGTGCCGCGCCGGCCTGGAGGCGCAGGCCGCCGGGCTGGGGATCACCGGCTCGGTGGCGTTCCTCGGCGTCCGCTCCGACGTCGCCGCCCTGCTGCGGGACGCCAGCCTGCTGGTGCTGGCCTCATACGCCATCGAGTGCTTCCCGTACGCCGCGCTGGAGGCCATGGCCGCCGGTCGCGGCGTGGTCTCCACCGACGTCGGCGGCCTGCCCGAGCTGGTGGACGACGGCGTCACCGGGCGGCTGGTGCCCCCGAAGGACGCCGCCGCCCTGGCCGACGCCCTCGTCGAGGGGCTCACCGACGCCACCGGCGAGGACCCGCAGTGGGGCCGCGCGGGCTGGGAGCGGGCCCGCCGGGTCTTCCCGTTCAACCAGTGGGCCCAACGTGTCGATGACCTGTTCGAACGCCTCACCGCCGAGCGCGCCAGCCCGATCGCCCGTCTGCCCGAGAGGACCTCGCCGTGAAGCGGCCCGCCCCGACGAAGCTGCGCCTGACGCAGCTCCGCACCCCCCGTGCCACCCGCCGGGTCGCCGCGCTGCTCATCGTGGGTCTGACCCTGCTGGGCGCCGGCGTGGGCTGGGCCGTGGAGGCGGCCCGCGGGGCCGAGTACCAGGTGCGCACCGACGTCCTGGTCCGCTTCTGGTCCGTCGAGTCCTACCTGCTCACCGGGCAGGGCAGCTCGGTCAGCTCGCTGGACGTGGCCGACGCCGCGACGCTGGCCCAGTCCCGAGGCGTGCTGGGCGACGCCGCCGAGCGGCTGGACGACGGCCGCACCTCCCGTGACCTGTCGACGTCGGTCACCGTCACCCCGCAGCTGACCTCCAACTCCGTGGTCATCGTGGCCACCGCCGGCGACGAGGACACCGCCCGGGAGACCTCCGAGGCCGTCGCCGCCGCCATGATCGCCGCGGTCCGGGAGCGGATCAGCGACACCGCGGACTCCCTGAAAGCCGCCGCCGGCGGCGACGTCACCAGCCAGCTGCTGCAGCGGGCCCAGGCGCTCACCACCAGCGTCCAGCCGCTGGAGGCGCTGGCCTCCGGGGAGCCCGAGCAGACCTCCCCGAGCGGCAGGACCCCGATCGCGCTGGCCATCGTCGGCCTGGCCGCCGGCACCCTGCTGGTCATCGCCCTGGTCTTCGGCCGGCCGGTCATCGGTCGTGCCCGGGACGCCCAGCGCCTGCTCGAGCTGCCCGCCGTCGACTTCGCCGGCGCGGCCACCACCGCGCACACGGCCCGGCTGGTCCGCCGGCTCTTCGACGACCGGCCCGAGGGCTCGGTGCTGATCGTGCCGGTCGACGCCGACAGCGAGAAGACCGCGCGGCGGTTCGTCGACTGGGTGATCGGGCACACCGGCGACGCTGCCGAGGCGGCCCGGCTCGTCCTCGCCCCCGAGGTGGACGGCGCCGTCCTGCGCCCCCGCCCGGGCGCCGAGCAGGTGGCCGCGGTGCTCCTCGTCGTACCGGCGGGCACCTCCCGCCGCGACCTCACCGATGCCGCCGGCCTGCTCACGGCGTGGCGCGCACCGGACGCCGTGGTCGTGACCACCGGCTCGTGACCGCCACCCTGGCCGTCGACCGCCCCGTCGACCACCCTCCTGACCTGCTCGAGCCGGCCGAACCGGGCCTGCTCGGATGGGTCGTGGGGGCCGGCCTGGTGGTCACCGCCGCCGCCGGCGCGCTGGTCCTGCTCGTCCCCGGCACCGGCGTCCTGCTCGGGCTGGGCCTGCTGTTCGGCGCGGTCCCGCTGGGTGCCGCCGCGCTGGTGCTCCTCCGCCGTCCCGAGCTCGCCCCGTGGGGCGCGCTGCTGATCTTCGTCACCTCCGCGGAGCTGCGGCTGCGCGTGCACCCGGCGATCGGCCTGCTCAAGGACGTCTACGTCGTCGTCCTGGTCGGCCTGGTCGTGCTCTACGTGCTGCGCCGCCCCTCGACGGTGCGCCGGCTGCGGACCTTCGCCTTCCCGCTCGCCGCGCTCGGCGTCCTGGTGGCGCTGTACCTGCTCGACCCGGCCGGCAGCCACGACACCAGCTGGGTGTTCGGCACCCGGCTGCTGCTGGAGGTGCTGGCGCTGCTGCTCGTCGGGCTGCTGCTGGCCCCCCGGGAGGCGCTCGGCCACCTGGTCCGGGCGATGACCGTCATCGTTCCGGCGGAGGCCGCCTTCGCCTGGCTGCAGCAGGCCGCCGGCGCCGACCGGCTGGTCTACCAGTGGGGCTACGAGTACGGCGCGCAGGTGCGGTCGACCTCCGGCGGCGGGCTGCGGGTCTCGGGCACCTTCGAGGACCCGTTCCAGCTGGCCGCCCTGGCCGTGCTGGCGATGGCCGTGGGCATCTTCGCCGCCACGTCCCGCCGGCAGGCCGTCGTCCTGATCGTCGCCGGCCTGGCGGTGCTCGCCGCCACCTCGGTGCGGACGGCGATGGTCCAGGTCGCCCTGCTGCTCGTCGTGTACGCGGTCCGCCGCGGCTGGGGCCGGCAGGCCGCGGCGCTGGGCATGGTCGCCGCCGTCACCGGTGTGCTGGTGCTCGCCACCACGACCGCCAGCGTCACGCCCGGGGCGCCGGAGGAGCCGCTGCTGTTCACGCTGAACGGCCGGTCCACCTCCTGGGCGCTGGCCATCGACGGCGTCGAGTCGCTGGTCATGGGCAACGGCGTGGGGGCCCGGGGAACCGGCTCGACCCGCACCGACACCGGTCTGACCGCGCCACCCAGTTACGACGGCACCGCCCCGAACGCCTACTTCGCCGGCAACCCGGCCTTCCTGGACTCCAGCTACGCCCAGGTGCAGTCCGACGTGGGCATCGTCGGCTCCGCCGCGCTCGTGCTGGCCCTGGGCGGCCTGGCCGCGGTCGTCGTCCGGCGCTGCCGGGACCCCCGCAACGGCGCGGCCTGGGCGGCCTGCGGCGTGCTGGCCGTGACCCTGGTGGACTGGGTGGGCCGCTCGTCGCTGGCCAGCTACACCACCGGTTTCCTGACGCTCTACGTGCTCGGGGTCCTGCTGGGCGCCAGCCACCTGAGAGAGGACGCGCGATGAGCGAGGTCATGGGAGCCCCGGCGGCCGCGGAGGCCGCACCGGACGCCCCGCAGGACCCACCGCAGGACGCCCGCCGGCTGGCCCGGCTCGGCCTGCTGGCCGCGATGGTGTCCCGGCTGTTCGGCCGGCTGGTCGGCATCGGGCTGGTCGTCGTGCTGGCCCGGGAGGCGGCACCGGACACCGTCGCCGTCTACGGCTACCTGCTCGGGACGGCGACGCTGGTCAACGTGCTCACCGACCTGGGGGTGGCCTCCGTGGCCGGCCGCGACGTCGCCGCCGGGCGGCTGCCGGCCGATGGCGCGCTGGCCGCGGCCCTGGGCCCGCAGCTGGCC
>JAOPUQ010000183.1 GCA_025963425.1 Modestobacter sp.
TGCTGCGCGCCGCCCGCGCCGCCGCCGCGCTGGCCGGCCGCGACCACGTGCTGCCCGACGACGTCGTGTCGATGGCCGTGCCGGTGCTCGCCCACCGGCTGCTGCTCACCCCCGACGCCGCGCTGGCCCGCCGGGACGCCCAGCGGGTCGTGACCGACCTGCTGGCCGCCGTGCCGGTGCCCCGCGGCCGCTGAGCCGCCGGTCCTCCCGCCCGGCACCACGACGCCCCCTAGAGGAAGAGGTCCGACGTGGCCCGGAGCCGGCTGGCGGACGCCGCCTCGTCCCTGACCCTGCGCGGGCGCTGCCTGGTCGCCGGCGGGGTGACGTTGTGCCTGCTCGGCGCGCTGCTGGGTGAGCGAGCCCTGGTCCAGCTGGCCCTCTTCGTGCTCGCCCTGCCGGTGCTGTCCGCGGTCGGGGTGGCCCGGCAGCGCTTCCGGCTGGCCTCCCGCCGGACGGTGAGCCCCGCCCGGCTGCCCCGGGGCGGCGACGCCGACGTGCTGCTGGAGATCACCAACACCGACCGGCGGGCCGGCGGGCTGTGGGAGCTCACCGAGCAGCTGCCGACCGAGCTCGGCCGCCGTCCGCGCTTCGTGGTGGAGCGGTTGTCCAGCGGCGCCACCGCCGCACTGCGCTACCAGCTGCACGGCGGCCGGCGCGGCCGCTTCCCGCTCGGCCCGCTGCGGCTGCGGCTGGTCGACCCGTTCGGCCTGGTGCTGCGCACCGCCGCGGGCAGCGACACCGCGGCGCTGGTGGTGGTGCCGCGGGTGCGCCCGCTGTCGGGGGCCGGCGGGTTGGCCGGCGGCGGCGCGAACGGCGGGGAGGGCACGCGTCGGTCGATCGCCGTCCACGGCGAGGACGACGTCAGCACCCGGGAGTACCGGCACGGCGACGACCTGCGGATGGTGCACTGGCGGGCCACGGCCCGTACCGGGGAGCTGATGGTCCGGCTCGAGGAACGTCCCTGGCGGTCGGCGGCCACCCTGCTGCTGGACACCCGCGGAGTCACGCACCTCACCGGCGGCAGCGTCGCCGGCCCGCCCGGCGACCCGGCACCCCCCACGGACACCCTGGAGTGGGTCGTGGAGGCGGCGGCCAGCTTCGGCACGGACCTGCTGCGCCGCGGCGCCGGCCTGCGGGTGGTCACCGACACCGGCGAGCTCAGCGGGCTGGGGTCCCGCGGCGCGATGGGCGCCGACGAGCTGCTCGACCGGCTCGCCGAGCTGACCCCCTCCCGGCTGGACGACCTGGACCTGGCCGTGGAGGCGCTGCGCCGGTCGGCCGCCGACGGCCCGGCGGTCTGCCTGCTCGGTCTGGTCGGCCCCGACGACGCCGCCGCGCTGATCCGCGCGCGCTCCGGGCCGGGCAGCGACGTCGCCGTGGTGACCGACGCCGCGAGCTGGCTGGACGCCGGGGCACTGCGCGCGCGCCGGCCGCTGAGCGCGGGCGCGCGGGCCGAGTTCCTCGCGCGGTCCGAGGCCGCCGTGCGGCTGCTGCTCGCGGCCGGGTGGCAGGTGGTCCGCGCCCGGCCCGACCAGACGGTGGACGACGTGTGGAGCCAGCTGGGTGCAGCCGGTGCCCCCGGTGCCGCCCGCTGGACCGGGGCGCAGGTGCCGGCATGACCGGGTCCACCCAGCTCGAGCGCGCCCCGGGCGGCCGGACCGGGACCGCGGTGGCCGCTGCGGTCGCCGTCGGCCTGGGCACGCTGGCGCTGGACCCGGTGTTCGCCGCACGAACGTGGCTCACCCCCGTCGTCCTCAGCATCGCCGTGGTCGGCCTCGGTGGGGCGGCCCTGCGCGCCGGCGTGGCCAGGCTGGTGCCCGCCGGAGGTGGGTCCTCCCGGCTGGTGGGCGCACTGGGCGCCCTGGTGCCCGTCGGCCAGGTCCTCGCCGTGCTGTGCCTGCTCACCCTCGTGTTCACCCCGGGCGATGCCTTCGCCGGTGTGGTGCCCACCCCCACCAGCCTGGGCGACCTGGGCACGGTGCTGGCCGACGGCATGGTCGAGGTCCGCGAGCAGGCCACCCCGGCGTTGCCGCTGGCCGGGCTGGTGGCGCTGACCACCGTGTTCGTCGCGCTCGTCGCGCTGGCCGTGGATCTCGTGGCGGTGGCCGGGCGCCAGCCGGCACTCGGCGGGATCGGCCTGCTCGTCCTCTCCTGCGTGCCGGTCAGCACCATCACCGGCGACGTCGCCCTGATCTCCTTCCTCGGCCCGGCGATCGGGTTCGGCATCCTGCTGTGGGCCGACCAGCGCACCCGGCTGGCCGGCAGGGACCGCGCCGGGTCCGGGGCACCGCTGGGCACCGGCACGCTGACCGCCGTCCGCACCGGGGCGCTGGCACTGGTGGCCGGGATTTTGCTGCCGGCCGTGGTGCCGACGCTGGCCGAGGGCTCCCTGGCCACCGGGCTGGGCGGGACCGGCAGCGGCACCGGTCGGATCGGCACCGCCCTGGACCCGGTGGTCGAGTTGCGCGGGCAGCTCAACCGGCCGGAGGCCGAGGACCTGCTGGAGGTGACCTCCTCGGTGTCGGACCCCGGCTACCTGCGGGCGGTGGCGCTGGACGTCTACGACGGCGCGGGCTGGCGGTTGAGCAACCTCGGCGGCGAGGGGTCGATCGCCGAGGACGGCCCGCTGGTCCCGCTCCCCGCCCGGGAGACCGCCCGGGAGGTGACCGCGACCGTCACCGCCATCGGTCATGACGACCGATTCCTCCCGACGCCGACGGCGCCGCAGTCGATCGACGTGGCGGGCGGGGACGACGACGCCTGGCGGATCGACCCGACCACCGACACCGTCTACGGCCGCGGCGTGACCACCTCGGGCCGCACCTGGTCGGTCGTCGCCGACGAGCCCCAGCCCACCACCGCGCAGCTGGCCGCCGCGCCGGAACTGGTGCCCGGGGACCGTATGCGGCGCTACACCGAACTGCCGCAGCTGGACGCCAGCGTCACCGCCCTGGTGGGCCGGCTGACCCACGCCGGCCAGTCGCCCTACGAACGGGTGCTGGGCATCTACGACCACCTCACCGACCGGGCCAACGGGTTCACCTACAGCCTGGCGACCACCCCGGGCACCTCCGGGGACGACCTCGCCGACTTCCTGCGCCTCAAGCGGGGCTACTGCGAGCAGTACGCCGGCGCGATGGCCGTGCTCGTGCGGGCCGTGGGCGTGCCGGCCCGCGTGGTGCTGGGCTACACCCCCGGGCGGGCAGACGCCGACGGCGAGAACGGGCGCACCCGCACCGTCACCACCGACGACGCGCACGCCTGGGTCGAGGTGTGGTTCTCCGGGCTGGGCTGGGTGACCTTCGACCCGACCCCGCTGGGCGGCGGCCGGGCGGTGGACCTGCCCTGGGCCCCTCGGGCCGACGCGACCGTCGACCCGGCCGCGGCGCCCGCCCTGCCCGGTACGACGCCGACGGCCCCGGCCGGTCCGCAGGCCGAGATCGACCGGGGCGGCCAGTTCACGCCGCTGAACCTGCCCGCGGCGGACTCGGGCAGCGCGCTCACGAGCTGGCTGACCGGCGGCGGGCTCGGCGTGCTGGCCGTCGTCCTGGCCGCCGTGCCCTGCGCGGCGCGCCGCCGGCAGCGGTCGCAGCGGATCACCGACGGCCGGCCCGGCGCGTTGTGGGACGAGCTGCTCGCCACCACCACCGACCTGGGGATCACCGCGCCCCCGACCGCCACGCCGCGCACCCTGGCCCGCCAGCTGGCCGAGCTGGTGTCCGGGGCCTCGCCGGCCGCGGTGTCCGCCGTCCGGGAGCTGGCGCTGGCCGAGGAGCGGTCGGTGTACGGCCCGCCGGGCGCCGGGGCCGCGCCGGGGCTCCGGGACGCCCTGGGCGAGGTACGGCGCGGCCTGCTGCGCACCGTGCCCCGCCGTCGCCGGCTGGCCGCGACCCTGTGGCCGGCGTCCACGGTGGCCGCGGCCGCCGCGTGGCTGGCCACGCACACCCCCCGCCGTCCCCGGTCGGCCTGAGCGGCGCGACCTCGCTACCGTTCGCGGCGACCCGCTGCACCCGCCGACCCGATGTGGGGCTCCACGTGCGTGAGATCGCCGTCTTCGCCGGCAGTGCCCATCCCGAGCTCGCGGCG
The DNA here is from genome assembly GCA_025963425.1 of Modestobacter sp. Classification (GTDB taxonomy): domain Bacteria; phylum Actinomycetota; class Actinomycetes; order Mycobacteriales; family Geodermatophilaceae; genus Modestobacter. Next base: position 4,087 of record JAOPUQ010000183.1, read on the forward strand.
GAGATGTGCGCCCAGCTCGGCGTGCCGCTGCACCCGGTGCGGGTGACCCGCTTCGCCAACGACTGCCTCGAGGTGCAACTGCAGGCCAACTGCCGGGAGCGCGACGTGTTCCTGGTGCAGCCGCTGGTGACCCCGGTGCAGGAGAACCTGGTCGAGCTGCTGCTGATGATCGACGCCGCCCGGGGCGCCTCCGCCTCGCGGATCACCGTGGTGATGCCGCACTACGCCTATGCGCGCTCGGACAAGAAGGACGTGCCCCGGATCTCCATCGGCGGACGGCTGATCGCCGACCTGATGGTCGCCGCCGGAGCCGGCCGGGTGCTGGCGATGACGCTGCACTCCCCGCAGGTGCACGGGTTCTTCAGCGTGCCGGTGGACCACCTGCACGCGCTGAGGGAGCTGGCCAACCACTTCCGGTCGCTGGACCTCTCGCACACCACGGTCGTCTCCCCGGACCTGGGCAACGCCAAGGAGGCCGCCGCCTTCGCCCGGCGGCTGGGGGTGCCGGTGGCCGCCGGGGCCAAGCAGCGCTACGCCGACGACCGGGTGAGCATCAGCGCGGTGATCGGCGACATCGCCGATCGGGACGTCATCGTGCTCGACGACGAGATCGCCAAGGGCAGCACGGTGCTGGAACTGATCGACCGGCTGCGGGACGCCGGCTCCCGCTCCATCCGGGTGGCCTGCACCCACGGGCTGTTCTCCGCAGGCGCACTGGAGCGCATCGGCGCGCAACCGGACGTCGTGGAGATCGTCTGCACCAACACCGTGCCGGTCCCCGACAAGCACGCGAAGCTCACCGTGCTGTCCATCGCCCCGGCGCTGGCCCAGGCCGTGCAGCGGATCCACGACGGCGAGTCGGTCAGCGCACTGTTCGACGTCGTCCCCACCCTCGAGGGCTGACCGCCGGCGGGACCGGCCCGATCTCTGCCCCGGGACGACGACGGCAGCCGCCGTCCCGAACGGGGGCGACGACTGCCGTGGGTTGCCGAGGGCTACTGGTCGTAGCGGCGGCGGAAGCGCTCCTCGAGGCGGTCCTTGAGCGGCTGCCGGCGGCCCTTGCCGGCCTTGGTGCTGCTGCGGCTGTCCGGCCGGGGGCCGGCGCCGGGGGCGGGCGCGGCCTCGATCGCGCCGGTGGCGGCCTTGTAGTTCAGGACGCCGAGGGCCACGCCGCCGAACATCAGCAGGAAGCCCACCACGCCGAGCGGGACCGAGGGGACGGCCACGCCACCGATCAGCCCGGCCAGGCCGACGACGACGAGGAGGATCCCCAGCTGCAGCTTGCGTCGGGCCTTCTGCCGACGGTCACCAGTGCGCACGGTCGAGGCGAACTTGGGATCATCGTCGACGAGGGCGCGCTCGATCTGCTCCAGCAGACGCTGCTCGTGCTCGGAGAGCGGCACGTCGACCTCCAGTTGCGCAATGCTCGAACCACCGGCGGCTGTCCGCCCGTGGTGACACCGAGGATACGAGCCGATTGCAGGCTGCGAAAGGCGACCGGCCACGGACACACCCGGGCGGGCTGTCGTCTCCGCCACCGGAGCGGTGCACCGGGTGTCCCGAGGGGTCACCCACCGGCCCCGGGGACCGGTCCACGGGCCGTTCCACCGCCATCCGGGCGGTTCCGGAACGGCACCGCCGACCGCGGCCCGCCGCCGGTCCCGGCGGGCGCCGTCCCCCCGCGGGAACGGGCCGCTGAGCTGCCGATCGGCCCGGCTGCGCCACCCTGTGGGATGGACGACAGCCCGGACGGGTGTGTCGGTGACGACTCGCCTTTCGCACCCCGCAATCGGCTCGTATCCTCGGTGACACCGCGGGCGGATTGCCGCCGGTGGCTTCTTGCACTGCGCACCTGGAGGTCGACGTGCCGCTCTCCGAGCACGAGCAGCGTCTGCTGGAGCAGATCGAGCGTGCCCTCGTCGACGACGACCCGAAGTTCGCCTCGACCGTACGTACCGGTGA
>JAOPUQ010000186.1 GCA_025963425.1 Modestobacter sp.
ACATCGAGCCTCGCAGCGCCGACGAGGTGGTGTTGTAGATCTCCACCACCGCCCATGGCGTCTTCGATTGTGGTGGCGGGGCATGGATCCACATTGAGCACAAGAAACAGATCGCGATGACTCGGAAAAGCAGCCGGGCCTATCCCCCGGGGCTGGAGGCCATCCAGGGGCCGCCTCCGCCCCTGCCGTGGGCGGCCTGCGGGGAGGGCCTTTCAGTGCCAACCAGTACCTCCGTGTGGGCCGACCAGTACCTCCGCGCGGTCGGCGGGAGGGGGAGATAAATGGCAGCCGTCGATGCGCGGCCAGGATCGGCATTGCGTACACCGCGGGCCGCAGGGCTGGCGGGTATGGTGTCCGCCCTGTTGTTGGGCGCCACCATGGTGCTGGTCCGCATTGCGATCCCTGCCGATGCATCCGGTGCGCCCAGCTGGCTCACCGACTCCTCGAGCCGTGATGCCCTGCGGGTGGCACTCGGGCTGGTTCCTTTTGCTGGAATCTTCTTCTTGTGGTTCATGGGGGCAGTGCGGGACTACTTCGGGGAGGGGGAAGACAAGTTCTTCGCCACCCTCTTCCTAGGCGGTGGGCTGTTGTTCGTAGCGATGCTCTTCGTCCTGTCGGCAGCCGCCTACGGCCTCCTGGAGTTGGCAGACGTGTCGCAGGATTCGTCTCAGCAGCAACTCATCGGAACGCGGCAACTCGTGTTAACGCTGCTGTCCAGCTACTGCACACGGATGGCCGCGGTGTTCACCATGGCGACCACGACCATCGGCCACGGCCGGGGCATCTTCCCCCGCTGGCTCGTCTGGCTCGGCTATCTCGTCGCGTTGGTACTGCTCTTTGTCAGCGTCGAGTGGTCCGAACTCATCTTCCCCGTCTGGGTCCTGGTTCTCAGCAGCGTTGTCTTCCTGGCCGGCTCGCACCGGGAGAGCCCAGGCTCCGCTTCTTCCTGACCCCTACCACCGGGGTTTCGGCGCCGAGTGCTTGGTTCTGACGGTCGCGTCGTGGAGCAGCTGCTCGAACGCTTGTTGTAGGAGCAGCGCCTTCCGGGACATGGGGCGGCTCATGGGGCACCTCATGGCGCGGGACAACATGGACTGTTGGCGCCACCTCTGCGAGAGTGATTCCTAACAGCAGTGCGGTCGACAAGTGGGCCACTTCGCTCATGAGCAAGCCCAGGAGGTGGTGCTCCGCCTCAAATCTGGTCGGCCCCGCGGATCCCGCGGAGCAGCAGTGAGATCAGTTGCCAGCGGCCCGGTATCGCTCGACGACGTCGGCCTTAGTACTGCAACGGCACTCGTGCGTGTCGCTGCAGGGATCGACCGAAGGCAGGTAGCAGCGTGTGCCGATGCGCTGTGATGGCCTGGTGGCCGAGGTGCAGGACTGGGCGGCGGGCCCGGTCCCGAATCTCGTCGGGGTACCTCGGTGCCGCCATGACTTTCCATCCTTCGGGGATTGGAAGCCTCCATCAATCCCGGGGCGGTTGACTTCGAGCCAGACCGCGTTCGACGCGCAGGGCCGCGAGTACTCGGCGGACTCGGGCGCGGCGGTCTACCTGGACAACGCGAACAGCTTCCTGGAGCAGCTGAACCCGGGCAGTGCCGTGGACGGGCAGCTGGTGTACGACGTGCCGGCGGGTACGCAGTTGACCGAGCTGGAGCTGCACGACTCGCCGTTCTCGGGTGGCACGAAGGTCGCGCTGAGCTGACCCCCTGAACGACCGAGCGCCCCCGCCCTCGAATGAGGACGGGGGCGTTCTGTCGTTACAGGGTGAGGCGTCGGAAGCGCCCCCACCGGCGTCGAGATGCACGATGCGGACGAGCGGCCCCTGTTCGTGCCGCTACACGTTGGCCACCCCGCCGCGTTCCCTGATGGACGCCCTGGTCGCGCCCCAGCACCCGATGGCTCGACTGAACGCCCAGTGCCGACGGTCGGCGATGCCGAACGTGCCCATGCCGCCTGGTCGCATAGGAGGCGGGCCGGGGACCCGCCCAGCGGCGGGTGCGCCGCGACCAGTCAGGCGGGGCGGAAGAGGAAGGCCGGGGCGGTGCTGCTGATCATCATCAGGTCACCGGAATGCCGACGCCTCGCCACGCATCCGCAGCGTCGGGCCTGCTGCCGCCGGGCACCGGCTCACCTGCCGACGCCGCGTGGGCTCCGTCGGGTACTCGTCGGCGGTCACGACGTCGGGGGCCCCGGCCGGCGCTGTGCGCCCTCCGCGTCGGGAGCGTCGATGGTCACGACGTCGGCGAGCCCGGTGAGCTGAAGAGCACGCGGCGCCGGCCGCCGCAGCGGACCACCAGGCGGGCCCCGCGCATCCGGCACCGCCGCCGCGCCTGGGCCAACGCGGCGACTCCGGCGGTGCCGAGGATTGTCACCTGCTCCAGGTCGACGATCAGCTCCCGGAGGCCGCGGCGACCGGACTGCGAGTCCAGGCATGCGCCCAGCAGCGGCGCGGTGTAGGTGTCGACCTCGCCGGTGACCTCGACGACCACCCGTCCGGGGCGGGTTCCGGGCAGGGTGGTGACCGCCAGCAGCTGCTCGGCGTCGGGGGCGGAACGGTGCGCAGGGGAATGCTGCACGAGCAAGCTCCTTCGAGCGAAGGTGGAAGGGGAGGTGGCCGGCACGCCGGCGGCCCGGTCGGGACTCGGGTCGGCGGACGCGGTGGGTAAGCGCAGCGGGTGGAAGGGCGTCAGCTCCGGCGGAGCCTCGCCCTTGAGCACGGTCTGGGCACGAGTTGTCCGGTGGTCGAACGTACGGACCACGGCGCCCGGAGGGCCGCGGCCTCCGGCGGCGCGCTGCTGCACCCGCCGTCGGAACCATGACCCGACCATGCCCTTCCCCCCGCCTGCCGAGGTAGGGCGGTCGCCGGTCAACCGTCGCCGACCGATCTTGCCGACGACCCGCAACGGGGGGTCGGCTGGTGGTCGATCACGACGAGCGCATGGACCGCCTGGCGGCCGCCTGCGAGGCCCGCGGCGCGCACGTCCCCGACGAGCCGGAGGGCAGGGCTGGGTCTGCTGTGCAGAACGCGGCCCGACGGGGTGCTAGCGCGTCGCGAGCGCGCCGCGCAACTCCTCCAGTGCGGCCGGGACGACGGTGTACCAGACGTTGCGGCCGCGCCGCTCGCTGACGCACAGCCCTGCGGACACGAGCTTTCCGAGGTGGAAGCTGACCGTGCCCTGACTGCGGCCGGCCGGCGCGACCAGGTCGCAGGCGCACACCGCCCCCTCGGCGTTGGCGAGCAGGGACACCAGGCGCAGCCGGACCGGGTCGGCGAGCGCCGCGAACTGCTTGGCCAGCGTCGCGGCGTCGGGCTCGGAAAGCACCTCGGTGGCCAGCGGTGCGCAGCAGGCGACCACCTCCGGCTGGTCCAGCACCGGCAGCTCGCGCACCGTCATCGGGTCTCCTCGGCTCTCGGCAACTCACCTGCGGCAACACATTGACAACTGTCGATGCTTCCGGCACTGTCCGACGCATCGACAGCCGTCAATGTACTGCTGCTCGCCGATCCGACCAGGAGGCCACCCCATGTCCCGCATCCAGCTCGCCCTCAACGTCGACGACCTCGAGCAGGCCGTGACCTTCTACAGCAAGCTCTTCGGCGCGGAGCCGGCCAAGCGCCGGCCGGGCTACGCCAACTTCGCGATCGCCGAGCCGCCGCTGAAGCTCGTGCTGCTGGAGAACCCCGGCAAGGGCGGCAGCATCAACCACCTCGGCGTCGAGGTGGCCTCCACCGAGACGGTGCACGCCGAGATCGCCCGGCTCTCCGGTGAGGGGCTGTTCACCGACGAGGAGATGGGCACCACCTGCTGCTTCGCGACCCAGGACAAGGTGTGGGTGACCGGCCCGAACGGTGAGCGCTGGGAGGTCTACACCGTGCTGGCCGACAGCGAGACCTTCGGCACCAGCCCGCAGACCCTCATCGACGCCGGGCAGGCGCCCGAGGGCGGCGTCTGCTGCGGCACCGCCACGGCCACCGACACCGCCGAGAAGCCCCACCCGGCCGCCGCGGCCTCCTGCTGCTGACCCACCTACCGCAGACGAGGAGCCCGAACATCATCTCGCCACCGGTCGCCCGTCCGACCGCCGCCACCCGGCTGCGGGCGATGCTGCGCCACGAGCAGCCCGGCGCCGCGGTGTGCTGCGCCGGCGCGTGACCGCCGGCGGGAGCGCGGTGGGCACCGCCGCGCTCGAGCGGCACGGCGCCGACCCGGACACGGTGTTCCTGCTGCGGTCGGCCGCCGCCGATGCCTTCGGCATGGCCACTGCTGTCTGGGTCGTCGCGGTGCGGATGCACGGGACGCACCAGCACCCCCGCGCGCCCGCTCCGGCGGTGGGATAGTCCCCGCGTGGCCGGCTGCTGCAACCCCCGCGGATGCGACCGGATGTTCGGCGACCGCTTCGCGAAGCGGATGGCGGCCCGCTACCGGAGGCGCGGCCTGGACAAGACCGCCCGCCGGATCGTCGAGCTGCTCACCGAGCGTGGCGTGCAGGGCGCGACGGTGCTGGAGATCGGGGGCGGGGTCGGTGAGATCCAACTCGAGCTGCTGCGGCGCGGTGCGGCGTCGGCGACCAACCTCGAGCTCTCGCCCGGCTACGAGACCGAGGCGGCGGCACTGATCGCCGAGGCCGGCCTCACCGGCCGGGTGTCGCGCCGCTTGGTCGACATCGCCGCGGATCCGACCGCGGTCGGGCCGGCCGACATCGTTGTGCTGCATCGCGTCGTGTGCTGCTTCGGGGATCACGAGGCGCTGCTCGGATCGGCCGCCGACCACGCCCGCCGCCAGCTCGTGTTCAGCCACCCGCCGCGCAACCCGGTGTCGCGGGCAGTCGTGGCCACCCAGAACCTGCTGCTGCTCCTGAGCCGCCGCGAGTTCCGAGTGTTCGCCCATCCGCCGGCCGCGATGCTGGCGGTGCTCGCCGAACACGGGCTGCGTCCCGCGGTCGCCCATCGCGGCCCGGTGTGGCAGGTCGCCGCCGCCACCCGCTGACCGACCGCCGGTCGGCCGCCCCGCGCTGTCGTCAGCGGCGCCGGTAGAGGTCGGTGAAGGTGGCGCCGCCGTCGATCGAGGACACGATGGCCCCCTCGAGGGCGACGTAGACCTTCTCGCCGTCCACACCCAGCGCCTCGGGTGCGCCACCGGCGTTGCCGCTCGGCGTCCACGTCCATCCATCGTCACTGCTCGCGTACACCGTGCCGTCCGGGGCGACGCCCACGGCGCCGCCCTCGTCGGGAGTGAAGGCCACCAGCTGCAGCAGGGGGGCACCCGCTGGCTGCCTGAAGCTGCGACCACCGTCCGCACTGAGCGCCGGTCCCGTCTCGGTGGTCACGAGCAGCCGCTGCGGCTCCGTCGGGTCCACGGCCAGGTCGGCCAGGGCCATCTCCCGGCGGTTCTCCCACGTGCGACCGTCCTGGCTGGCGAGCAGCACGCCTGCCGTGTAGCCGTAGATGACCCCCTCAGCGGCATCCAGAGCGTGGAAGTCGGCCTCGCCGGCGAGCGAGAGCGTGCTCCAGGTCTGCCCGCCGTCGGTGCTCTCGATCAGCCCCAGGTCGCTCGGACCCGATTCCCCCGGTCCGGGATGGCCGCTGGCGAGGAAGTGGCGCGGGCCGACGACGGTGAAGCCCATGAAGTCCTGGACGCGGTCGGCGATGCGGGTCAGCTCGCCGCCGGAGGAGACATGGACGATTCCGTGGTGCGTGCCGGCGTACAGCTGACCGTCGGCGGGGTCGACCCCGAGCCCGTGTACATGCTCGATGGTCAGCTCGCCGTCGTGGGCGGTGTGCTCGGGCTCTGCGCTGCAACCGGAGACGGCCAGTGCGGCAGCGACGGCCGCCGCAGCGGTGGCACTGGTGACTCGCCCCCTTCCGGTGGCGCGCCGCAGAGGCCTCTCCCGGGGGAACAGGTGGGTCGTGGGGGACGCCGACGGCAGCATGAGGTCCTCGGGTCAGGCGTGGACGGGCGCGACTGACGCTATAGGGCCTCCGACAGCAGACGGCGACAGCACCAGCGGTCAGCTGGACAACAGGTCGTCCCTGAAGGCCGGTGCTCACCGGCTGGATCGCCGTGGACGGACCGGAGGACCCCGGGCAGTCCGGCCCTGTCCAGTC
>JAOPUQ010000195.1 GCA_025963425.1 Modestobacter sp.
GTGTCCTTGAGCAGGTAGCCGGCCGCGCCGGCCTCCACCGCCCGCACGATGTCGGCGTCGGTGTCGTACGTGGTGAGCACCAGCACCCGCACGCCCGGATGGGCCGCGGTGATCCGGCCGGTGGCCGTCACGCCGTCCATCCGCGGCATCCGCAGGTCCATCAGGACGACGTCCGGCTGGTGCTCGGCCACCGCGGCCAGCGCCACCAGCCCGTCGGCCGCCTCCCCGACCACCTCGATGTCCGGCTGAGCGGCGAGCCAGCCGACCACTCCCCCGCGCACCACCGGGTGGTCGTCGACGACCAGCACCCGCACCGTCATCGGGCCGGCACCCGCACCGTCACCCGCGTCCCCTGCCCCGGCGCCGAGGCGACCTCCACCGCCCCACCGACCTGCTCGGCGCGGTCGCGCAGCCCGCCCAGCCCGACCCCCGCCGTCCCGGCCGGGTCGAAGCCGACGCCGTCGTCCTCCACGTGCACCGACAGCTGCGCCGACTCCCCGGCGCCCACCCGGCTGACCCGCAGCACCACCGCGGTCGCTGCCGCGTGCCGGCGCACGTTGGTCAGCGCCTCCTGCGCCCCGCGCAGCAGCACGATCTCCTGGCTGCGGGGCAGCGGCGGACCCTCCCCCAGCGCCCCCGTGTCCAGCCGGGTCACGACGCCGGTCTCCCGCCCGAACCGCTCCACCAGCCGCTGCAACGCCTCCACCAGGGTGGCGGAGTCCAGCGCGGCCGGGGAGAAGGCGGCCACCATGGCGCGGGCCTCGGCGAGGTTCTCCCGGGCGACCTCCTCGATCAGCGTGACCCGCTCGGCCGCGGCGGCAGGGTCGTCCGGCAGCTGGGCAGCAACGGTCTGGGCCAGGACGACGATGCTCGTGTAGCCCTGCGCCAGGGTGTCGTGCACCTCCCGGGCCAGCCGTTCACGCTCGGCGAGGATCCCCTGCTGGTGGTGCGCCTCGGCCAGCTCGGCGCGCGTCGTCTCCAGCTCGTGGATCAAGGTGGCCCGCTGCCGGCTCTGCTCCAGCACCCGGCTGACCCAAACGCCCAGCGCGATGCTGAACAGCAGCCCGACGGTCGACTCCACGACGCCCGACAGCGGCTCGTCACCCCGCGTCCAGGCGACCGCCGGGCCGACCGTGCTGGCCACCGCCAGCGCCACGGTCCACACCACGCCGGGCCACGCCGACTCCACCAGGAACCACACCTGCGGATAGGCGAGGAAGAGCAGGAAGAGCAGCTCGGGCGCGTGTCAGCCGAGAACGGCGAACACCGCGACCAGCACGGCCAGGTAGCTGACCGCCCGAACCGGGTGGTCGTCGCCCACCGCCGGGGCACCCAGCAGCAGATAGGCGACGGCGAGCACCCCGAGCGCGCCGAACGTCGCGGCATGGGAGCCCTCCAGCCCCTCCACCCCGGTGGACAGCACCGCGATGCCGATCATCACCGCGAACGCCACGTGCAGCCCGAGGACGGTGGACCGCCAGGCCCGCGGGGACAGCGGCACGCTGCCGTCGCCGCCACCTCGGGAGGGGATGACGGCGGCGCGGAGCCAGGAACCGACGGTCACCCCTCGCTCCGGCGCCACCGGAACGTGCGCACGCACACCACGCCGCCGATGATCACCCATCCGACCAGCACCAGGACAGTCCTGCCGTGCTCCCATCCGCCGGCGACCTCGAACGCGCCGGCCTGCTCGGGCAGGAACGCCGACCGCATCCCCTGGGTCAGCCACTTCAGCGGGAAGACCGCCGCCACCTGCTGCATCCAGCCCGGCAGCTCGGCGAAGGCGAAGAAGACCCCGGAGAAGAACTGCAGCACGATCGCCAAGCCCATGACGCTGGTCGACACCGAGGCGGCGCTGCCGCCCAGTCCCGACACCGCGATGCCCAGCACCGTGCCGGCCAGCGCACCCAGCGCGGCCACCCAGGCGAAGGTGAGCCAGTGCGCGGGGTCGACCGGCATCGGCACGTCGAAGCCGTAGCGGGCCAGCGGCAGCAGCAGGACCAGCTGGACGGCGGTGGTGACCAGGACCTGCCCGGCCTTCCCGGCGAAGTAGGCCGCCGGCGGGGTGCCCAGCAGCTGCAGCCGCTCCAACTGCCCCGTCTCCCGCTCCGCGGCGATCGACGTCCCGACCGCCTGGAAGCTGACCAGCATGATGCCGGTGGCGGCGATGCCGGCCAGGAAGTACCGCGGGAACGGGAAGCCACCCGGCGTCTCGTCGCCGCCCAGCAGCGACCCGAAGATCACCATCATCACCAGCGGATAGGCGAAGGCGAACACCACCTGCTGCCGTTCCCGGGTGAACAGGCGCAGCTCCAGCCGGATCCGGGCCAGCGCGATGCGCGCGGCCGACGGTGGGGCCGGGCGGGGCGTGCGGACGGCGGCGGTCATCGGGTTCCTCCCGCGGTGGTGGGCACGGCGCCGACGAGCTGGAGGTACACGTCCTCCAGGTCGGGGCGGGTGACGGTGAGGCCAGGGACCTCCTGCGGCGCGACGGCGAGCAGGTCGCGCAGCACCGCGGCGGGCGCCTCGGTGCGCACCTCGCGCCGGGTCCCGGCCTCGGTCCAGCCGACGGTGGCCACCCGGCGCAGGGCGGCGCCGAGCTCGTCCGGCGGCCCGACCTCGACCAGCCGGCCGCCGGAGACCACCCCGACCCGGTCGGCGAGCTCGGCGGCCTCCTCCAGGTAATGGGTGGTGAGCAGCACCGTGGTGCCCCCAGCGCGCAGGCCGCGGACCAGCTCCCAGAACTGCCGGCGGGCGACCGGGTCCATGCCGGTCGTCGGCTCGTCCAGGAACACCAGGTCGGGGCGGCCCTGCACGCCCAGCGCGACGGCCAGCCGGCGCTGCTGGCCACCGGACAGCCGGCCGACCCGGGTGCCGGCCTGCTCGGTGAGCCCCACGGCGTCCAGCAGGTCGCCGGTGTCGCGCGGGGTCGCGGTGTAGGCGGCGAAGTGGTCCAGGGTCTCCCGGACGCTGAGCGCCTGACCGGCCGGTTCTCCCTGGCTCACCACCCCGATCCGGGACCGCCACGCGCGGCCGGCGCGGGCCGGGTCCTCGCCCAGCACGGTGACCTCCCCGCCGTCGCGGCGGCGGACGCCCTCCAGCACCTCGATGGTGGTGGTCTTGCCGGCGCCGTTGGGGCCCAGCAGCGCGAAGACCTCCCCGCGCCGCACCTCGAGGTCCAGGCCGTCGAGCACGGCGCGGCCGCCGTACCGCTTCACCAGTCCGCGCACCAGCACGGCCGGCCCGTCCACGCCGGCTGCCGTCACCGGCCGGGGCGCCACCTCTGTCGTCGTCATGAGCCGAGCCTGTCCGCGCGGCAGCGGCGGCGGGACCATCGAGCCGTGGGTCCGCCGTCCACCGATCGGTGGACGGCGGACCGCACGGCGACGTCCGAAAACCGCCAGTCATGAACCGCGCGCACTGTCATCCTGGGTGCATGCCGCACACCGTGGACGTCGAACGCCGCTACCGCGCGGTCGCCAGCCGCGACGCGCGCTTCGACGGCTGGTTCTTCACCGGCGTGCACACCACCGGCATCTACTGCC